>JBCCRG010000022.1:0-16634 GCA_039208155.1 Bacteroidota bacterium
ATTCATGGCACGTACCCCGCGCGCATCCCGCGCCGACAAGGACGCCCCCGACGCAACCCCTGCCGACGGCGCGCCTGAGGATCTCCCCACCGCCTCCCAGGACACCCAGGCCCAGCCCAGCGACGCCCCCGAGGCGAGCGCCGAGCAGGCCGAGGCGGCTCCCAAGAAGCCCCGGCGCTCCCGCGCCAAGAAGAAGGCCCCCGGGGCCGAGACTGACGAGGCCAAGACCGACGAGGCTGCTGAGGCGAAGCCGAAGCCGCGTCGCCGTAGCACCCGCAAGAAGGCCGCCGAGCCCGTCGCGGAGGCCGCGTCCGCGGCCGACGAGGCCGCGCCGCCCCCCGAGCCCGCTGACGCTGCGCCTGCGCCCGATGACGCCGCGCCTGCCGAGGACGAGGCCCCCAAACCGCGCCGCCGCCGTACTCGCCGCAAGGCCGAGCCGCAGCCCGTCGCCTCCAGCGATGACACCGACGGCCCTGTGGCTTCCAGCGACGCCAGCGACGATGAGCCGACGTCCCAGGACGCCCAGGCGGACGACGATGAGCAGGACGACCGCGACGACGATCGGAGCCGATCCAGCCGCAACGGGCGCAGCAAGCGCAAGCGCTCCCGCAACAAGAAGAGCGGCAACAACAAGTCGTCGAAGCCCGGCGAGCCCTTCGAGGGCATGCTAGAGATGATCGGCGACAAGAAGTTCGGCTTCATCCGGG
Source organism: Bacteroidota bacterium (assembly GCA_039208155.1). Classification (GTDB taxonomy): domain Bacteria; phylum Bacteroidota; class Rhodothermia; order Rhodothermales; family Rubricoccaceae; genus JBCBEX01. Next base: position 708 of record JBCCRG010000022.1, read on the forward strand.
ACCTCCACTACGCGCTGCCGAAGGGCGACAACGACTCGTTCATGCCGCCCCCGCTCATCCAGAAGTACAACATCCGCGACGGCGCGGTCATCAAGGGCGAGCTCAAGCCCGGCCGCAAGGGGGCCATGCAGGTCACCCAGGTGGACGAGGTGATGGGCATGGACCCCGAGGAATGGAAGAAGCTCGACGACTTCGACCGCGGGCTCGTCATCTACCCGAACGAGAAGTTCAACCTCGTCACGAGCCCGTCCGACATCTCGATGCGGACCATCGAACTCGTCGCGCCGCTCGGCAAGGGGCAGCGCGCGCTCATCGTCGCGCCGCCGCGCACCGGCAAGACGGTGATGCTGAAGAAGCTCGCCAACGGCATCGCACACAACCACCCCGACACGAAGCTCATCGCGCTCCTCATCGACGAGCGCCCGGAGGAGGTCACCGACTTCATCCGCAACACGCCCGCGCGCGTCTTCGCCTCGTCGAACGACTTCCAGGAGGACAACCACGTCCGCGTGGCCACGCTCGCCTTCGAGTATGCCCGCCGCCTCGTCGAGCAGGGCAACGATGTCGTGATGCTCCTCGACTCGATCACGCGCCTCGGGCGCACGTTCAACATGTTCAAGGGCGGCTCCGGTCGCACCATGTCAGGCGGCCTCGACGCGAAGGCGCTCGTCGTGCCGCGGCGCATCTTCGGCGCGGCGCGCAACATCGAGGGTGGCGGCTCGCTTACGATCATCGCGACGGCGCTCATCGAGACGGGTAGCCGCATGGACGACGTGATCTTCGAGGAGTTCAAGGGCACCGGCAACGCCGAGATCGTCCTCGACCGCGAACTCGCCGACAAGCGCATCTTCCCCGCGATCAACCTCCGCAAGTCGGGCACGCGGAACGAGGAGCGTCTCCTCGGCGACGCCACCGTGCAGCACCACATGCTGCTGCGCGCGCTCAACTCGCGGCACCCCGTCGAGGCGATGCAGGCGCTCATCAAACACATCCAGATGTCGCCCACGAATGCGCACCTGCTCAACGAGCTAATCCCGGCCGAACTGTAGCGTTCAAGCTATCGGCTGGCCGCTATCGGCCGGTGGCCACCTGCACTGAAACACGACGCGCCTCGATCTCCCAGCGGGATCGAGGCGCGTCGGTGTAAGGGGACGTGCAGGCTCGTCAGAACGGGTTCGTGCAGCCGTTGGGGACCTCCGGGTAGACCTGGCCGAGGAACTCCCAGGTCGTCGCCTGCAGGATAGAGGCGTCGGGACGCATAGCGCTATCGTTGCCCGTCCAGAGGGCCGCGCGGCCCACCACGCAGTTCGCGTCGACGCCGTAGGGGAACGCCGAGGTATGCACGCCGATGGCGGTGTCGTATACGGCGATGTTTACCGTCCGGTAGGTGAAGTCGGCTTTGCCCCAGAGCGCGTAGACCCGCTCGCCCTGGACGACATACTCTACCTCGTCGCCGAAGGCGGTCGTCGTTTGCACGTTGGTGAACCCGAAGTTCTGGAGCGAGGCGCTCTCGAAGTACGCGTCATCTGAGCCGCCGCCGAGGGCACCGGGCGTCATCTTCCACGTGGCCAGTTGGCTCGCGAGGCGCACGGCCTCGTAGTAGACGAGGTCGAGCCCGGCGGTGCGGCGGTACTGCGTGTAGGATTGGATCCCGCTGACTACGGAAAGCCCGACGATGACGACGGCGAGAACCTGGAGGAGAAGCTGTTGCTGACCCATACGGCGCGGAGGAAAGGCAGGGCTGAGAGGCCGACAACCGGATCAACAACCATGCCCAGCCCCTTGCCGCACGGCGTGCACGCAGAGGCCGCAGGGACAGGAGCGTCACGCCGCAGCTTGACTCCAGACGGACCGGATGCGGCGGATAGCGGCGGCTTCGTCGAGGGAGACCACGCCGTCCGCGCGGGCGACGCGGCCCAGGTCGGTGAGGATGGCGAGACGCTGGGGCTCGTCGAGCCACTCCGCGAGCGACTCCGCGAGACAGTCCACGTTGCACGGCAGGCCGCTCCGGTGTGCGGTCAGCGCCGTCGTGACGATGCTGCGCACGAGCGGGCCGGCCAGGTCCGGGAGCCAGCGCTGAACGAGATGCACGATGGCTGCTTCTTCGCGCGGATGAAGGATGCGGCCGTCATCGTGGACGACGGCGAGGTAGAGCCGCACGAGGCGGTGGACTTGCTCGGAGGAGGGAGAATTCGACATCAGAGAGGCGGAGACGATGCCAACAGGCTAGAAGCGATAGGACTTACCTCTCAGGTCAATCCGCGTGCCAGATCGGCGGCTCAGGCCGCTTCTTTAGTCAGCTCGTTTAGCTTCTCGAAATGTTCATCGTCGAGCGTGAAGGTGGCCGCCTCGGTGTTCTCCGTGAGGTGATCCAGGCTGCCAGTGCCGGGGATGGGCAGCATCGTGGCGGAGCGCTTCAGCAGCCAGGCAAGCGCCACCTGCGCGTGCGTCGCGCCCAGCGCCTCGGCTGTCTCGTGGAGCACGGCGCTATCGGAGAGCTTGCCCGCGTCGAGCGGGTACCACGGGATGAAGCCGATGCCGTGCTCGTCGCAGTAGGTCACCACGTCTTCGTGCGCGCGGTGGCCGAGGCTGTAGCGGTTCTGCACCGTCGCAACGCTGAAGTGTTGCTGGGCCGCCTCGATCTCCGCGACGCCGACCTCCGAGAGTCCGAGGTGAACCACCTTGCCCTCGTCCTGCAGGTCTTTCAGGAGCCCGAACTGCTCGTCCTGCGGCACGCGCGGGTCGATGCGGTGGAGCTGGTAGAGCGGGATCGCATCGAGCTTGAGACGGCGCAGGCTCATCTCGCAGCACTGCCGGAGGTACTCCGGGCGGCCGACCGGAGCCCACTTCACAGGGCCCTGGCGGGTGAGTCCGCCCTTCGTCGCGATCACGAGGCCGTCGGGGTAGGGGTGCAGCGCTTCCGCGATGAGGTCTTCCGAGACGTTCGGCCCGTAGGCGTCGGCGGTGTCGATGAAGTCGATGCCGAGGTCGAGGGTGCGGCGGAGGACGGCGAGCGCGTTCGCGTGATCCTTCGGTGGGCCCCAGACGCCCTCGCCCGTGATGCGCATCGCGCCGAAGCCGAGGCGATGGACCGGCGTGGTGCCGTCGAGGTGGAAGGTGCCGGAGGCGTGCGCAGGATGGGAAGCCATGAGACGGGGGCGGGAGCGAGAGGAGCGAGGACTACGCTACGTCACGCCAGCATCGGGGCCGACGTGGTAGCGCGACTGGACCAACCCATTGGCGAAGGACTTCGTTTCGACGTGCGTGAGTGGAACGTCGTGAGGGAGCGTGCCGAAGAGCGGGATGCCCTCGCCGAGCAACACCGGCACGCGCGTCACGATCAGTTCGCCGATCAACCCCGCGCGTAGAAACCGCTGGATAGTCCGACCGCCATCGACGTAAACCCGTTGGATCCCGTCTGCGCCCAGTTGCCGCAGCAGCGGCTCCGGTTCCAAGGATGAGCCTGAGGCCGTCGGTGGCAAGTCATCGGGCAAGGGACGTCGGGTGAGCACGACCACACGCGTACCGCCGTAGGGCCACGCTCCGAACGAGCGGACGACGTCGAAGGTGGTACGGCCCATCACGAGCACGTCAACGGACGCCATGAACGCGGCGTAACCGTAATCCTCTGCCTCGTCAGGCTCTGGCAGCCAGTCTAGCCTACCGTCGGGGCGGGCGATGAAGCCATCGAGGCTGGTTGCGATGAAGACGGCAGTTTCGGGGAGGGGAGTGGAAGTCATAGAGAACAGAACGCGGTTCGAGGATTCCAGTGCACGCTGTGGTGAATTACGGGTGGTCGAATGTGGACGTACCGTGAATCGTGCCGTACGTTGCGGCTCCCCCAACCGACGCCCTCCCCCCATGCTGACGACCGAGCCGACGCTCGCGCGGGCGATCCGTGCGCCGCGCGGGACCGCCCTTTCGTGCCAGGGCTGGCACCAGGAAGCCGCCCTCCGGATGCTCATGAACAACCTCGATCCCGAGGTGGCCGAGCGCCCCGACGACCTCGTGGTCTACGGTGGCAGCGGCAAGGCGGCGCGCGACTGGCCGAGCTTCCACGCCATCGTCGCCACGCTGCGGCGGCTCAAAAACGACGAGACGCTGCTCGTGCAGAGCGGCAAGCCGGTCGGCGTCTTTCGCACCCACGACGAGGCCCCGCGCGTGCTGCTCGCCAACAGCCACCTCGTCCCGAAGTGGGCGACGTGGGACGAGTTCCGCCGCCTCGAAGCGCTCGGCCTCACGATGTACGGCCAGATGACCGCCGGGTCGTGGATCTACATCGGCACGCAAGGCATCCTGCAGGGCACCTACGAGACGTTCGCCGAGTGCGCGCGGCAGCACTTCGATGGGACGCTGGCTGGGCGCCTCGTCGTGACGGCGGGCCTCGGCGGCATGGGCGGCGCGCAGCCGCTCGCAGCGACGATGAACGGCGCGGCCTTCCTCGGCATCGAGATCGACCCAGTGCGCATCCAACGCCGCGTCGAGACAGGCTATTGCGATCGCATAGAAACCGACCTTGACACGGCACTTGACGCCGTACTCGATGCCAAGGCGAAGGGCGAGGCGCTCTCGGTCGGCCTCGTCGGCAACGTGGCCGAGGTGCTGCCCGAGTTGGTCCGGCGCGGCGTGGTGCCGGACGTGGTCACCGACCAGACGAGCGCGCACGACCTCCGCGTGGGCTACCTCCCGGCCGGCCACACGCTCGACACCGCCGCGGCCTTCCGCACCCGTGATCCCGAAGGCTACGATGCGGCCGTCCTCGACAGCATGGAGGCGCACATCGACGCGATGCTCGCGCTGCAGCGTGCCGGAGCCGTCGTGTTCGACTACGGCAACAACCTCCGCGGGCAGGTCGCCGACCGCCGGGGCCGCACCGAGGCGTTCGACATCCCCGGCTTCGTACCGGCGTTCATCCGTCCGCTCTTCTGCCGGGGCTCGGGGCCGTTCCGCTGGGCCGCGCTCTCCGGCAACCCCGCCGACATCGCCGCGACCGATCAGGCGATCCTCGACGCGTTTCCTGAGAAGGACGCGCTCGCCCGCTGGATTCGGAAGGCGCAGGAGCACGTCCACTTCCAGGGCCTCCCAGCGCGGATCTGCTGGCTCGAATGCGGCGAGCGTGCCGAGATGGGAGCCCGGTTCAACTGGCTCGTCGAGAAGGGCAAGGTGGAGGCCCCGCTCGTGATCGGGCGCGACCACCTCGATACGGGCTCCGTCGCCAGCCCCAACCGCGAGACGGAGGCGATGAAGGACGGCTCCGATGCCATCGGCGACTGGCCGCTCCTGAACGCGCTCCTCAACACCGCCTGCGGCGCGAGCTGGGTGAGCCTCCACCACGGCGGCGGCGTGGGCATCGGCTACTCGATGCACAGCGGTATGGTGTGCGTGGCCGACGGCACCGCGAGCGCCGCCCGCCGACTCGAACGCGTCCTTACCGCCGACCCCGGTACCGGCGTCATGCGCCACGCCGACGCGGGCTACGACCTCGCCATCGCCACCGCCCACGAGCGCGGCATCGACCTGCCGATGGTGAATGGAGGGTGGCAGTAGGCCCTGGATTCCGCGCTTAGAATGTGTTACGTATTCCGTGCTGCGTGTCCTTCTCCAAGAGCATAGCCCTGCTCATACCCACTCAACTCAAACAGAAGTCATCCCCGCGCACGCGGGGACCCACGAGATTGGCTTCCTGCTGGAGTGCCTTCGATGATCGTGTCTAGCACAAGTCACTCGACTCGCTTCTGAAATCACCTCCGAGCTAGCGTCACTTCCCCTGCTCTCGCTCCGATGCTCAAACCTGGCACCGTCTACATCCTCGCCTCCCGGCGCAACGGCACGTTGTATGTCGGCGTGACGAGCGATCTCGCGCGACGCATCCGCGAGCACAAGCAGGGCTCCATCCCCGGGTTCACGAGGAAATATGGCGTACAGCGGCTGGTTTACATCGAGGAGTTCGACGACATCCAGGACGCGATGGTGCGCGAGCGGCGGCTGAAGAAGTGGAACCGCGCGTGGAAGCTGGAGCTCATCGAAGAGGCGAATCCGGGGTGGCGGGATTTGTATGAGTTGGCGGTGGAGGGGGCGCGGTGAGGAGAAGGGGGATAGGGTGCTGTGCTTTCTCGTGGCGTGGGTACGCTGAATTTTTGCTTTGCTAAACATGTGGGTCCCCGCGTTCGCGGGGATGACTCTTTCTGGATATCGATGCAATCCGTAGGTACTGCGCCTCTCACAATTCCGCGTCTGTACGCGGATCTCGACGCGAGCATCGCAGCGCTGCGCGCGGATTCCGGGCGGGTGGTGGCGGCGCGGGGCGTCGTGGAGGGCGCGCTCGGGAGCGGGGCGACGTACTACGGTATCAACACCGGCTTCGGCGCGCTGGCGCGGGTACGCGTGTCCGACGCCGACCTCGAACGGCTCCAGCACAACCTGATCGTCTCGCACGCGGTGGGCGTCGGGCCGCGTATCCCCAAAGACGTGGCCCGGCTGATGCTGCAACTCAAGGTGCACGCACTCGGCCTCGGCTACTCCGGCGTGTCGCCCGCGACGTTCGACCGGCTGCTCACCTTCGCCGAGCGCGACCTCGTGCCGGTGATGCCGAGCCGGGGCAGCCTTGGTGCCTCGGGCGACCTCGCGCCGCTGGCGCACCTCGCGCTGCCGCTCCTCGGACGCGGGCGCTTCTGGGACGCCGAGGGCAAACACGCGCGTCCTGCTTCGGAAGTGCTGGCTGAGCACGACCTTGCCCCGCTCACGCTGGGTGCCAAGGACGGTCTCGCGCTCATCAACGGCACGCAGATGATGAGCGCCTACGGGTCGTTCGTGCTGGAGCGCGCGCACCACCTCGTCAAAGCGGCCGATATCCTCGCGGCGATGTCGCTCGAAGCGCTGCAGGGCTCCGCGACCCCGTTCGATCCGCGCATCCAGGCCGTCCGTCCGCATCGCGGGCAGGGCCTCGTCGCGGCGAACGTGCGGCAGCTGCTCGCGGGCAGCGAGATCCTGGAGAGCCACCGCGACTGCGGCAAGGTGCAGGACCCGTATTCGCTACGCTGCGTGCCGCAGGTCCACGGGGCCAGCCGCGACGCCCTCACCCACACGGCCTCGGTTGTCGAGATCGAGATCAACAGCGTGACAGACAACCCGCTCGTATTCGAGCACGGCGATCCACCCATCGTCGCCCCACCGATTGTCTCGGGCGGCAACTTTCACGGGCAGCCGCTCGCGCTCGACTACGCCGCCATCGCGCTCGCCGAGCTCGCTAGCATCGCCGAGCGGCGGATCTACCTCCTCGTGGAGGGCAACGACGGCCTCCCGGTCTTCCTGATGAAGGAGACGGGCCTGAACTCTGGGTTCATGATGCCGCAGTACACCGCCGCCGCGCTCGTCTCCGAGAACAAAGTGCTCTGCCATCCGGCGTCCGTCGACTCGATCCCGTCGAGCCGCGGCCAGGAGGACCACGTCTCGATGGGAAGCGTCTCGGCACTCAAGTGCTTCGACGTGCTGGCAAACGTGGAACGCGTGCTCGCCATCGAACTGCTCACGGCCGCGCAGGCGCTCGACTACCGCGCGCCGCTCCGGCCAGGGCGGGGCGTGGAGGTAGCGCACCAGTTCCTCCGCGACCGCGTCTCCCACCGCGAGGCCGACGAGGACTTTCAGCGCGACGGCACCCGCTGTCTCGATCTCCTCCAGTCGGCTGACCTCGTCCGCGCTGTCGAGGCAGAGGTGGGGGCGCTCGCCTAGCTCCCTGTGCTGTCAGCAACGAGGCCCGTCACCTGTTCGAGCGTGCGGTCGTAGGCGTCGAGCAGGCCGAACTCCTGGTAGTAGAGCGAGCCGTTGATGTCGGCGAGGCTCCGCACGTTGCGCGCCACGCCCGCGCTGCCTCGCTCGAAGAGCTCGCCGAAGATGACTGCGCCGATCTCCAGCGTCGTCTGCTCGTAGCGGTCCTGTTGCGCGTAGAGCGCGGAGAACGCGAGCACGTCGTCGAAGTCCATGAAGCTCACGGCGTCGGTCGCGTTGGCGGCGTCCCAGGCGGTCGAGAGCGTCGTGGCCGCGTTGGCGAAGCCACGCTGGTAGAGGTGGAACGGCGGCGGGCCGTCGGGCGAGCGCGTCCGCAGCGAGTCGATGAGGACGCGGTGGTAGTCGCGCATCTCCTCCACGGCGGCCCGGTTGGTGCGGATCTCCTCGACGATGCCCGCGTGGGCGACCTCCGCGTGCTGCCGCGCCTTCACGTCGGAGCGCCACTCGTTGGCGACGAGCGCGAGGAAGACGCCGAGCACGACGAAGCCCGCTTCGAGGAGGATCGGGAGGAGGCGGAGACGTTGGGAGTCGGCCATCGAACAAGAGCGAGGGCGAGCGGAGCGCGATATTGGGCCGAACATACGCTGAGTCCCATGCCCGTCCTGACCGACATCGCTACGCTTGCGACGTGCCGCGCCGACGGTGCTCAGGCGGCGATCCACGCGATTCCCGATGCGGCGCTCGTATGGGACGTCGACACGATCCAATGGACTGGCCCTGAGGCAGAGGTCCCCGACGCGTACGCCACCTGGGAACGCCAATCCGCAGGCGGGCGGCTCGTGATCCCCGGGTTGGTCGATTGCCACACGCACCTCGCGTTTGGCGGCTGGCGGGCGGACGAGTTCGCAGCGCGGATTCGCGGAGCGAGCTACCTCGACATTGCCCGGGCGGGCGGCGGCATCGCCTCAACGGTGCGCGCTACACGCGCAGCCAGCGAGGACGACCTCGTCAGGCGCGCGGCTGGCTTCCTCGCAGAGATGCGCATGCTCGGCGTCACGACGGTCGAGGCGAAGTCGGGCTACGGGCTGACGGTCGCCGACGAACTCAAGACGCTGCGGGCATACCGCCGCCTCGTAGAGTCGCAGCCGACGCGGATCGTGCCGACGTGCCTCGCCGCGCACATCGTCCCGCCGGAGTATGCCGACGACCGCGCTGCTTACGTGCGGCTCATCACGGACAACCTGCTGCCGCGCGTCGTCGATGAGGGGCTCGCGCGCTTCTGCGACGTGTTCGTGGAAGACACCGCGTTCACGCCGGACGAGGCACGGACGATCTTCGCAGCTGCCGCGGAGCACGGCTTGCGCGCAAAGCTCCACGCCGACCAACTCACGGACACGGGGGGGGCGGCCCTCGCTGCCGAGGTTTGCGCGGCGAGTGCAGACCACCTCGAATGCGTCTCGGACGATGGTATCGCGGCGTTGGCCGAGGCGGGCGTCGTCGCGGTCTCGCTGCCGCTCGCGGCGCTGTATCTGCACGTCGATCCGCTCCCGGCGCGGCGGCTCATCGGGGCGGGCGTGCCGGTGGCGGTGGCGACCGACTTCAACCCGGGCAGCGCGCCGAGCACCCACCTCCCGTTCGCGCTCACGCTCGCCTGCACGCTGCAGCGGATGACGCCCGCCGAAGCGCTCAAAGGGGCCACGCTCTACGCCGCGCGCGCCATCGGCATGGAGGCCGAGGTTGGCTCCCTCGAACCGGGTAAGCGGGCTGACTTCGCCGTGATCGACGCGCCCGACGTGGACCACTGGCTCTATCACCTCCGCCCCAACGCCTGCGTCTGCACGGTGATCGGCGGCGACACAGTCTGGAGCGACGATGCCTGACCTGATTCCAGCAGACATGGCTGTGCCCGACACAGCCTCCGACGACCCGCGCCTCGGGCATTGGCTCGCTCAGCAGCGCGATACTACTGAGGCCTGCGTAGCGCTCATCGGCTTCCCGTCCGACGAGGGTGTCCGGCGCAACGGGGGGCGCCCCGGTGCAGCCGCAGGCCCCGACGCGATTCGGGAGGCGCTCTACGCGATGACCCCGGACGCCGCCAACCACAACACATTCACCGCGCTCCTCGACCGCACCGCCGACCTCGGCGATGTCCGCGTGACCGGCGATGTCGAAACCGACCAGCAGCGGCTCGGTGTCGTCCTGGCGCCTCTACTTCGGGAGGGCATCGTTCCCATTGTGCTCGGCGGAGGGCATGAGACGACCTATGGGCACGTGCTCGGCTATGGGGAGGCACAGACAAAGCCAGAGATTCTCAACTGGGACGCCCACGCGGACGTGCGGCCGTATCCGCAAGGCGCGCACTCGGGCTCGCCGTTTCGGCAGGCGCTCGAAGAGGGCCGCTGCATGCGCTACCGCGCCGCCGGACTGCAGCCGCACCGCGCGGCCCGCGCGCACGTCGCGTTTGTCGAGGGGTACGGAGGCGAGCTCGTCTGGCAGCGCGAACTTGACAGGCAGCGCGTCACCGAGATCGTCGAAGATTGCGGCGGCCCTACGCTCGCCACGTTCGACCTCGACGCGGTGGACGCCGCACACGCGCCGGGCGTCAGCGCACTCAACGCAGGAGGGCTCTCGGCGTCGCTCTGGCTCCACGCGGCCTACGAGACGGCCCGCTCGCCGCACGTCACCTCACTCGATCTCGTCGAACTCAACCCGAACCACGATGTGGACGGCCGCACGGCGCAGCTCGCTGCCCTCACCGTCTGGACGTTCCTGAAGGGCCTAGCAGAGCGGAGCTAGCCGCGAGATCGCAGCAACGCTCGGGCCTCTGCCCAGGGCTTGTCGGCTAGCGCCTGCGCGGCCTCGACGTGATCCGCACAAAACCAATGCAGGCCCTTCGGGTGACCGACCGTGCGCGGTGGCAGCGATTCGTAGTCAGCGAAGCGGACGGTGCGAAAGCCCCGGGCTTCGGGGCGGCGTCGGTGGCAGACAGCACAGATCGGCGGACGCATTGCTACACGTCAAGTTGGCCGATGGTCGCGAAGCCGGTGTAGCGGTGCAGCGCCTCGGGGAGATGCACGGTGCCATCGGGCTGCTGGCCGTTCTCCAACAGCGCCGCCACGATGCGCGGCAGGGCGAGCCCCGAGCCGTTGAGCGTGTGGAGCGGCTCTGGCTTCGCGCCCGGCTCCGGGCGGTAGCGGATCATCGCCCGGCGCGCCTGGAACGCCTCGAAGTTGGACACCGACGAGACCTCCAGCCAGCGGCCCTGCCCGGCGCTCCAGACCTCGAGGTCGTACTTCTTCGCCTGCGTGAAGCCCATGTCGCCCGTGCACATCAGCAGGCGGCGGAAGGGAAGTTCGAGCAGGTCGAGCGCGCGCTCCGCGTCCTGGCGCAGCGCCTCGAGCGCGTCGTAGCTCGCGTCGGGGTGGACGAATTGGACAAGCTCCACCTTGTCGAACTGGTGGAGGCGGTTGAGGCCGCGCACGTCCTTGCCGTACGACCCGGCCTCGCGGCGGAAGCAGGGTGTGTAGGCAGCGTAGGCGACCGGCAGCGACGCCGCCTCGAAGATCTCGTCGCGATGAAAGTTGGTGACCGGGACTTCGGCCGTTGGGATGAGAAATAGGCCATCCCGTTCGGCCTCGTACATCATCGCCTCCTTGTCGGGGATCTGCCCGGTCCCGATGCCCGACGCCTCGTTGATGACGAGCGGCGGCTGGATCTCGGTGTAGCCGTGCTCGACGGCGAGGTCGAGGAAGAACTGGATGAGGCCGCGTTGCAGCCGCGCCCCCTGCCCGACGTAGAACGGGAAGCCTGCTCCGGCAACCTTCGCCCCGCGTTCGAAGTCGACGAGGCCATGCCGTTCCGCGAGCTCCCAGTGCGGCAGCGGTTCGAAATCCTCCCCGAACGCGCTGAAATCGGGCTTCGAGCCGATCTCGGCGACGACGACATTGTCCTCGTCCGCGAAGCCGACTGGTACGCTCTCGTGGGGGACGTTGGGTAGGTCGAGCAGGAGGCGCTGCTGCGCTTCGTCGGCGCTGCGGGCCGCCTCTTCCAGGTCTTTCTTCTGGCTCTTGAGCGCGTTCGAGGCCGCGATGAGCGGTGCAGCCTCGTCGCGCTTGCCCGCTTTCATAAGGGGCCCGATCTGGCGGCTCGTCTCGTTGAGTCGCTGCTGGACTTCCTGGAGCGAAGTTTGGGCTTCGCGGCGTTCGGCGTCGCGGGCAAGGAACGTGTCTACCAGGCTCGGGTCGCCAGCGCGCTTCGTGCGGAGGGCCTCGCGGACGCGGTCGGGGTGCTGGCGGATGAAGGCGGGATCGAGCATGAGGGGCGGGGTGGCGCGGGTAAGCCGCAAGATACTCGTCCGGTCGGCTCAAAATCCGGCCGCGCAGCTTAAGGGTCTGCGTGCGTTAGCCGATAGGATTCACGCTGGGTCGCCCTAGGCCCGTTCCCTTGCACCCCCGCCCCTCAGCCGCCCCCCTGGAATGCTCGCCGAGTACCCCGAGCCTACGCCCCCGCACGCGGGCCCGTCCCAGCGCCCGGACACGGACCGCCCAGGCACCGAGCGTCCCGACGCGGAGCACCCAGAAGATCAGGACGCGCTCCGGCGCGAGGTCGAGTGGCTGCGTGCCGAGCGGGCGCGCTACCGCGCCGTCGCCGAACTCACCCCGGGGCTTGCCTTCGACCTGCGTGCCTCTTCGTCGGGTCGCCTCGCCATCCAGTGGGTGAACCCCGCCCTGCAGCGGCTCCTAGAGTTCGAGTCCGACCGCGGGCAGACCGACGTGTGTCGCTACCTCTTTGCCGAGGACCAGCAGAAGAGCGCGGGCTACCTCCGCGCCCTCCGCAGCGGACAGCGCGTCGAGGGGCACCTGCGCCTCATCACACCGAGCCGGGGCGTGCGGCACCTCCGCTTCTGGGCGCAGCCCGTCGGCGTGGGCATGCAGCGGGTCTACGGGGCCGCAGAGGACGTCACCGCCTACCGCCACGCCGAGGTCGAGCTGCGCCACACGCAGGAGCGGCTCCGCTCGCTGATGCGCGGGCTTCCTGGCACCGTCTCGCGCGTGAGCAGCGACCTCCGCTACCTCGAAGTCAACGAACAGCTGGCTGGCTTTTTTAACCGAGCCCCTGCCGAGTTCGTCAACCAGCCCATCGATTTTCTGGGAGCCGGGCGCGAACTCCAGCATGTCCTCGAACGGTTCTTCGAGAGCGAGCTTGAGCAGGACGCCTTCGAACTCAGCCCCGTGATTCGAGGGCAGCAGCGGCACCTGATGATCGTTGCGCACAAGCACAATGCGGGGAGCGAGGCGCAGCTCATCGGCATCGACGTGACCGAACAGCGCCAGGCGGAGGCTAGCGTGCGGGCGAAAGAGCAACTCTACCGTGCACTCGTGGAGACGGCCCCCGAAGCCATCCTCGTGGTGGACTACGAGCAGCGACAGATCGTCGACGCCAACGTCAACGCGGCGCGCCTGCTCGGGCACGACGCGGCCGCGCTCGTCGGGCAGCCGCTCGACGTTATCAGCCCGCCCTGGCAGCCCGACGGGCGCGTGTCGGCCGACCGCCTCGCGATGCTGATGCAGCGCGCGCTCAGCGAGCCTGTCACCGAGGAGTGGATGTGCCGCGACGGCGACGGCCTCGACCGGCTGTGCGAGCTCCGGCTGAGCCAGCTCAGCACGACGCCGCGCCTCATCCGGTGCAGCCTACGCGACCTCACCGAGCAGAAGTACCGCGAGCGCGAACTCATGGCGGCCCGCGAGCAGGCCGAGGCGATGACGCAGATCCGTGCCTCGTTCCTCGCCAACATGAGCCACGAGTTCCGCACGCCGCTCACCGGCATCATCGGCTTCTCGGCGCTGCTCTCGGAGCAGGCGCAGGACGAGCAGCGCGAGATGGTGGGTGTGATCGAGCGTAGCGGCACGCGGCTGCTGCGGCTCCTGAACGGCATCCTCGATCTCGCCACACTTGAAGCGGGTGGGATGGAAGTAGCTGCGGCGGACCTCGATGTGGGCCGCGAGCTGCGCGAGGCCGTCCGCCTCCACAGCGCCGCCGCCGCCGAGAAGGGCCTCACGCTCGACCTCGACCTGCCCGAGCAGCCCCTCCGCGCCATCCTCGACCCGACGCTGTTCCAGCGCGTCCTCGCGAGCCTGCTCGACAACGCCATCCGTTTCACGGAGACGGGCGGCGCGGTCGTACGGCTGCGGCAGGGCCCCGACGGCATCCAGATCATCGTGGAGGACACCGGCATCGGCATCAGCCCAAGCTTCCTGCCGTTCGTCTTCGAGGGGTTCTCGCAGGAGTCGACCGGCATCGCCCGGACGCACGAGGGGAGCGGGCTCGGGCTCGCGATCACGAAGCACCTCGTCGAGCTGATGGAGGGCACGATCGCCGCCACGAGCACGCGCGGCGAGGGCTCGGCGTTCAAGGTGACCTTCCCCAGCATCGAGACCGAAAGTCCGGCTGAGCGGGAGCCCAGCCCCGTGGCGGCGGCCTTCCCGACCTCGGCTGTGGACGCCCCGCAGGCGTCGATTCTTGCCGTCGAGGACAGCGCCGACGCGCAGCGGATGTTGCACTACTGCCTTGGCACCCGCCACCGCCTCGACGCGGTCGCGACCGAGGAGGAGGCGCTCCGCCTCGCTGAGGCTCACACGTACGACCTCGTGCTGATGGACGTCAACCTCGGCGCCAAGCGCGACGGGACGGACGTGCTGCAGGAGCTCCGCACGATGCCCGCCTACGCCACGACGCCCATCATCGCCGTCACGGCCTACGCCATGCCGGGCGACCGCGAGCGCTTCCTCCGCTGCGGTTTCGACGGGTACATCGGCAAGCCGTTCACGTCGGCGCGCGTGCAGGAACTCGTGCAGGAGGTGCTCGCCCCGCGTCTCGGCGGGGGTGACGGCACGAGCGCGTAACGCAGACCCACGCAGCAGAGGCGATTCGAACGCCGACGGCTCAGCAGCAGCCGGTGCAGGCGGGCAGGTACGAGCGACGGTTCAGGGGTACAAACGAGCGCCCTACGGACGCGCGTTGTATCGTAGCGTCGTCGTTGTGTCGCATCGCCTTGGTCGGTGCGGCGCTGTGCTCCTCTCGCCTGGCTCCTCGCTGCTGGATCGTGGTCCGCCGCTGCTTCGTGTTCGCCGCTGCCGTGCTGCTCGTCGGAGCAGGTGAACGCGGTGTGTCGGTGCGGGCGCAGCAGCCTGCACAGCAGATTTCGCAGGAGCAGGCGCCGCAGGCGGACCGGCTCTACCAGCGCGCGCTCGCGCTCACAGACGCCAACCCGCGTGCGGCCCGGCGGGCCATTGAGGAGGCCATCGAGCTCGATCCCAACAACGTCCGCTACCTTGAGGTGCGGCTCGCCCAACTGCAGCGCGAGTTAAGCGAGAGCAAGGCCGCCAGCGTCGCGGACACGCGCCGCCCGCGCCTCGCCCGGGATATCCTTCGGCTCGACCCGGCGAGCCCCATCGCGCTGGAGGAGCGTGGCATCGCGGAGACGCTCAACTTCGAGTGGTGGCGCGACCGCCACCAGCGCTCAGGCGCGACCTGGACGGCCGACGCCACGCGCGGCATGGCAGGCCGGGCCAACCGCCATTGGCAGGAGGCCGAGCGTTTCCTGCAAGCCGCGCTCGACGCCGACCCTGCCCGGCGGTCGACGCACCTGCGGCTCCTGCGCCTCTACGCCGAAGCCCAGGACTATGCCGCCCTCGGCGCAGCGGCCGCCCGCTTCCGCACCGCCCGGCCCCGCGACGCCGACGCCCAACTCTACCAGGGCCTCGCCGCCTTCTACCAGCGCGACCTCGCCACGGCGGCGAACCACTTCGATGCGGCCTTGGATCGGCTCGACGAGCAGGACCTGGTGGCGTTTGAGGCGCTCGACTGGCTGCTCGACCGCGAGGAGCGTGAGCAGTGGGCCTCCGCGCAAGAGGAGGGGCGCGCTGCGGCGTTCGAGGCCGCCTACTGGCGCAGCCAAGACCCGCGCCTGCTCACCGCCCAGAACGAGCGCAAGGTGGAGCACCACGCCCGCCTCGCCCTCGCCGACTTGCTCTTCCGGAACAGCCGGGACGACTGGCGCGGGTGGAGCTCGATGCGCGGCGAGACGCTGGTGCGCTATGGCCGCCCCAACCAGCGCATCGTCTGGAGCGCCAACGACATCACGGCACGCGACTTCAGCCGCTACCAGCGCTGGGTCTACGACGACTTCGAACTGCTCTTCGA
>JBCCRG010000023.1:0-16417 GCA_039208155.1 Bacteroidota bacterium
CGGGTGGATCGGGACCGGCTTCCACATGTGCGCAAACGGGGTCGCCCAGGCCGCATTCCAGATGGACCGGAACGCGGGTGCCCCCGCGAGCAACTGGGCGACGTCCGGCCAGCGGAGCACGGTGAGGTCGTCGTCCAGGAACCGCACGACGGTGCACGAGCGCCCCTGGATCTGGGCGGGCGCGGTGTCAGCGAAGAAGGCCATGGCGTCAGCGAGGAGGACAAGGTGCCGGACGACGAACCCACTGCGAGGCGCGTGGGCTACCCGCGAACGTTACGGCATCGGCCCAACACACAGCACGGGGGCTGGAAGACGACGAGGCGGTGTTACCCAAGCGACGATGGGTTCGGCTTGGGAGCAACTGCGCCTCGTCCGCGCCGTAGAGCCGCCCGCGACCTCACCGCCAGCCCCAATCTCATGCGCGCCCCGCTCTGCCTGCTCTTCCTCGCCCTTCTCACTCCCCTTGCCCTCGCCCAAACGCCCAGCGCCGGTACGCCCGGCGTCGGCACGACCGTCTCCGGACGCATCACCGACGCTGACACGGGCGGGCCCGTCCCTGCAGCCACCGTCCAGATCGAGGGCACGCTCCGGGGCACCATCGCCAACCCGGACGGCCGCTACGCGCTCACCCTGCCCGCCGACGCCGACCGGGTGATCCTCGTCATCCGAACACTCGGCTACGTCACCGCGCGCGAGACGGTGGAGCCGGGTGGCCAACCGCTCACGCTCGACGTCGTCCTCCAGCCCGACGTGCAGACGCTCGGCGAAGTTGTCGTCTCCGGCGAGGATCCGGCACTGGCGCTCATGCGGCGCGTGGTGGCGCACAAGGCGCGCTGGCAGCAGGGCCTCCGCTCGTGGCAGGCCGATGCCTTCAGCCGCCAGGTCATCGAGAGCGACACGGCCATCGTGGCCATCACCGAGAGCGCGACGCAGGCGTTCTGGGACCGCGAGCGCGGCCTCCGCGAGGTCGTCCAGGCCTACCGCACCACCGAGAATCTCGCCGGTATGTTCGACGCCGAGGTCTTCACGGCGGCCGACGACCTCGTCAACCTCTACGACGACGAGATCAACTTCGGCGGGTATGACCTCCTCGGTCCGAGCGCTCCGGAGGCGCTGTCGTTCTACCGGTTCACGATCATCGGCGAGCGTGTGCTCGACGGTCGCCGCGTCTACGAGGTCGCCTTCGCGCCGAAGAGCCGCCTCCAGCCCGGCTTCGAGGGCCTGCTGGCCGTCCTCGACCTCGACCCCCGCCCGGCGGACGTGGGCGGAGCCGCCGCGCTCCTGACAGTCGAGGCGAGCGTCAACGACGCCGTGCGCTTCCCGCTCGTGCGCGCGTTCGACCTCACGCTCGGCCAGCAGTACGTGGCTGCGACCGAGGGCGGCTTCGGCGAGGCGTCCGACCGCGACGCCGTGTTCCTCCCCGCCGACTTCCGGCTCGTCGGGAAGGGCCGCATCGGGATGACGGGGCTGAGCTTCCCCGACTTCGGCTTCCGGCTCACCACGCGGCTCTCCGACTACCGCCTCAACGTGCCCGTCCCAGACTCGCTCTACGCCGAGAATGCCACGCGCGTCGACTCGGTCGCGGTGGCGTCGGGGGCGGCGCTAGAGGATGAGGGGCAGACCGTGCCCCTCACCGAGCGCGAGCAGGTCGCCTACGCCGAGATCGACTCCACCGACACCATCGAGTCCGCCTTCGAGCCGCAAGGCTTCCTTGCGCGCTTCGTGCAGATGGAGATGGGCGGCGACGGGTCGAGGTCCGGCGACGGCCGCGCGCGCGCCATCACGACCAACCTGGAACCGCAGCTCTGGGCCAACCGCGTCGAGCAGGCGCAACTCGGCCTCGACGCCACCATCTCGACGAAGTGGGGCCCCTACGTCGGGGGCGGGGCGGCCTACCGGACCGGCCTCGGCGACGTCGGCTGGAGCGTGCGCGGCGGGGGCGTCTGGCGCTTCGGGCGGGCCGGGCGGCGGGCCGGGCTCCGTGTGGAGGTCGGCTACGGGGACGAGGTCGCCACGCGGTACCGCTCGCTCGCCTGGGACCGTCTCGCCAACAGCGTCGCCGTGGCCTTCGACGGGCGCGACTACTACGACTACTACGACCGGCGGCACGCCTTCGCCCGCGTCTCCGCCAACTTTCCTGGGGGCGTGCTCGGGCGGATCCGTCCGCGCGTCCGCTTCACCGCCGAGCGCCACCGCTCGCTCACTGACATCGACGATGCCGCGCTCTTCGGCGACGGCGACCGGCGCGCGAACCCGGCCATCGCCGAGGGCGACCTGCGGGCTATCGAGGCGCGGCTAGGCGTGGGCTATCTCGAAAGCGGATTCTTTGCGGGAGGTACTGGGCAGACGGGGGCTGAGGTGCGCGTCGAAGTCGCCGATGCCGACGCCCTCGGCGGCGACTTCTCGTTCGTTCGCACCGAGGCCGTCGCGGGCGTGACCGTGCCCACGTTCCTCCAGCGGCGGCTCTTCCCCAACGCGCTCCACCTCCGCGTGACGGCGGGGACGACCTCCGGCGACCGCCTCCCGCAGCGCACGCTCGCCGTGGACGGTAGCCTGCTCGGCGGGGCTCCGTTCGGAACGCTCCGTGCGCAGACGGGCCGCCCCATCGAGGCCACGCGCTACGTTGCCGGGTTCTGGGAGCACGACTTCCGCAGCGTGCCGTTCGAACTGCTCGGCTGGGAGTGGGCGGCGGTCAACAACGTCGGGCTGCTGATCCACGGCGCGCACGCCGCAGGCGAACTCGACGCGTTCACGGGGATCGAGGGCAGCGTCGCCACCGACTGGCAGCACCACGAGGTCGGCATCGGGCTCTCCGGCGGCCTCGCGCTTCCGCTCCGTCTCGACGTGACGTTCCGGCTCGATGAGCCGGGCACGGCCGTCACGCTCGGCTTCGCGCGGGTGTTCTGACGGAGAGGGGCGTGTCGAGCGTCCCGTCGTGGGGCGGGCTCACCGCACCTCGGACAGGTTGTAGGCCAGCTTCAGCAGAACGTGGCGCCCCAGCGAGCCCACGCGCTCCTCCTGGATGAGCCCGCCCGCGTTGGCGTACTGAATGCCGATGTCTTGGTCCAGCAGGTCGGTGCCCACGAGGTGGAGCCGCATCCGGTCGCTCACGCGCCGGGAGACCTCGGCGCTCCAGAGTGGGACGCTCCGTGCGTTGCCGAACACATCGGCTGGCGTCCGCTCCACGTCCAGCGACGCCGTGACGAGCCACGAGGCGGGCAGTTGGACGCTCCACTCTGCGTACACGGTAGGGGCGAGGTAGCGCTGGTTGAACTCGGGGCTCAGCGAGTAGGCCGACGTGTAGAACGCCACGCGTCCGCCAACCCGAACGTCGAACGTCGTCTTGCGCTGATTCTCGACGCTGACGTCGATCGTGGTCTCGAAGAGGTCCGCTGCGTTCTCTGCACCGTTCACGAACTCAAGCTGGCGGCGGTACTGGACGGAGGCTGAAAGCGAAATCGTCGCGCGGAGGGGCCGGATGGGCGTCCCGTAGCTCGCGTTTCCGGTGACTGTCCACGTCCCGCTCGTGTTGATCGGCGTCCGGGTCTGGCGAAACTGCTCGTCTACGGTGCGCGCCGTCGAGATGGCCGTCGGCGCGTAGCTCGCGCGGACGAGACCCGAGACATGGCTGAGCGAGAACGTATCGAAGTGCATGAAGCGCGCCGAGAGCGTGTGCCGAAGCTCCGGTTGCAGGTCGCGGTTGCCGACGTAGATGTTGAGTGGGTCCGCGACATCCGCCACGGGCTGGAGCTGTCGCAGCGTGGGCTCGGTGGTGGAGGCGGTGTAGCCGAGCGTCAAACTCTGGTCACCAGGGAAGGTGTATCGGAGCGAGGCAGAGGGGAGCAGGTGGTAGTTCGTCCGCGACACGGGGGCACCGAGGTCGAGGATCTCGCCGTCGAGTTGGGTGCGCTGGAGACGCCCCCCGAGGCTCAGCTGGTGGCGCTCGCCGTTGTCGCGGTACGTGAAGCCGCCCCGAGTGATGTGCGTCGTCCGCTCGAACGCCGAGCTGAGAAGGTCGTCGGGCAGCGGCTCTCCAGAGAGGCGGTCTACGACGTCGAGATCCTCGTCCTCGCTCTCGATGGTGTGGCCCAGGTTGAGCTGGAGCGCGCGGCGACGCGTAATGGGCTGCGTGAACAGAAGAGACCCCGAGCGGCTGAACGTCGTGCCCCGCCGGTCGCGGAACTGATCGATGGGCTCCAGACTACCGCTCACACCACTCGTCGCGACGAGGTCGCGCGTATCCGACGCGTAGTCCCATCCCGCCTGCGCCACGCCGACGACGCTGCGTCGGCTGGGGAATCGCTTTCTGTAGGTGAGCGAGACGGTGCCGCCGGGCTCGCGGCTATCCGTGTCCGAGGTGGTGAGCCGGTCGGCCTCCAGGAGCCCGGTCGGGCCGAGCGTCTCGCGCCGGTCGGTGGAGGTCCGGTCGGCCCCCAGGCTGCGGAGGGTCGAGCGCAGGCGGACGTCATGCCCGTTCGCGATCTCGTGGAGCAGGTCCAGGTTCAGCCGGTGCGACTGGGTCAGGGACGTGGTCTGGCCCGTCTCCGTGGTTCGTGCAGAGAGGTCCGTGCCGAGGAGCCGTTCCCGCCGGAGGTCGCGCTGGCGGTCCGTGCCCACGCTCGACCCGAAGTAGTAACTCTGGAGCGAGGTCGCCTCGCTGAAGTCGTGGTTGAGGTTGAGGCCGCCCGAAAACGTCGTCGAGAAGCCGTCGCTAGATCCCTCATCGAAGGGGAGGCCCATGTCGCCTGAGTTGATGCGCATGGCACCGCCGCTCGCCAGTGCGGAGATGCCGCCGAGGAACTGGATGGTCTCGGCCACCCCGAAGGCTTGTCGGTTGACGTTGTTGGCGTTGCCGAGGAACGACATCTGGGTGGCGGGGCTGAACCGGTTCACGGAGGCGCTGCCGTCGAACCGGGTGCCGTCTGCCAGCCTGCCGCCCGTGGGCACGGCCGAGCCGCCCAGTCCGCCGCTCACGTTGCCAAACACGCCCGTCCGGCGATCCTCTTTGAGCGCGAGGTTGAGCGTCCGCTCCTCGTTGCCGTCGGCGACGCCTGTGAACTCGGCGGTTTCCGAGTCCCGGTCGTAGATCTGGACGCGGTCCACGGCGTCGGCGGGGAGGTTGCGCGTGGCAATGGTCGGGTCGTCGCCGAAGAACTCCCGGCCGTCCACGAGCACCCGGTCCACCTCCTCCCCCTGCGCGCGGATCGACCCGTCGCGGTCGACCTGCACACCGGGCAGCCGTCGCAACAGATCCTCTACGCTCGATCCGTCCGGGGTCGCGAACGCGTCGGCCGTGAACTCCAGCGTGTCGCGCTTGATGACCATCGCGCCCCGGTCGGCGGTGACCACGAGCGGGTCGAGCCCGGTGAGGTCCACGTCGAGTTGGATCCGGCCCACATCGACTGGCTCGGCACCGACCTCGACCGCCATCGTGGACGGGACGTAGCCGACGTACGTGACCTGGAGTAGATAGTCGCCTCTCGGGATGCGTGCGATCCGGAACGCGCCGTCGGCCCGCGCGGCGCCGAAGCTGACGATGGTGGAGTCGCTCGGCTGGAGGAGCACGACCGTCGCGCCGGGTAGGCCGGTCTCCGTCGAGTCGGTCACCACGCCGGTGACGACGCCCGACTGGGCGGCACAGGGCAGGGCGACCGCCAGCCCGACGGCGGCGAGTAGAGCGAGACGGGTAAGCGAGACGAACATGACCTGGCGGGAAGTAGACACAGAGAGGCCGCTCGCGACAGGCTCAGCCCAGCGCGTAGCCATTCAGATGGAAGTCGCCCGTCGGCCCTTGTGCCAGACTGGCATGGTGAGCGGGTAGGTGGCCTAAAACCTGAAGAAGCGTGTCCTGCCCGTACCGGCTGCCTCCCGCTCCCGCGTCCGCTCCTCAACGATCTGGGCGAACTCCTCGCTCGTCACCTCCTGCCCCTCGCTCGGCTTCTCGATGGCCCCCTCCGCGAGCGGGCTCAGGTCTACCGACGTCGCCTCGAACGTCCGGTTGCCCGCGGTCAAGACCAGGATCAGACCAGGCAAGCCCCCGTACGCGTCGGGACCTGCAGACACCGGGATCTCCGGAGTGAACCAGGCCTCGTAGGTCGTCGAGTCATGCTCGGCGACTGCCTTCTGCGCGGTGTAGCCGAGAAACTCGCTCTGCTCGCCGGTCAGGCGCCAGGCCAGCGGCTCGGCCTCTCGCTGGATGCGAAACGCGCGGCCGAGGAAGTCCCGCTTCCGAACGATCTCGCCCGTGTCGAGGTTGACGTACGTCTGGTCGTTAACCTGTGCCCCTCTGACGCGGATGTGGACCCGCTGCTCACCGGTGTCTGTTAGTTCGCTTGGGTCTGCGACATCGCTTTCGCGTTCGGAGGACGAGGTGCTCGTCAGAGCCTCGGTCTCGGTAAAGCGGAGCACCCGCTCGGAGCGGGTCTCGGAGGGAATCTGGTCCCGTAGCGCCTCAAACTCGGGCGGCAGATCCACGTTGTCGAGCTTGACCGTTGCGGTGTAGGTCACGGTGCCCTGCTGAGCAGAGGCAGCCAGGGTCGGCAGAGCGAACAGGACCAGCACGGCGAGCTGGTGGAGAGAAACGCGGGTCATTGCGAGTCGGGGAAGGTGTAGAGACGGAAGAAGCGGAGCACCGTGTCGCGCTGCGCAGCCGGTGGAAGCGAGTCCCGTGGCAGACCTAAGTCCAGGTCGGCGAGGATCTGGCTCAAGGAATCCGCCGCAGTCTCCGTGGGGAGGGAATCCACACGGAAGAAGTTGGCGTCGAGGCGGTCGCGGAGTGCTCGGAGTACCTCCGGCGGTAGGCTGTCGATGGCGATCTTGACGGCCTGCCGGTCCGAGAGCGACACAGCCGCGCGCTCGGAGCGTCCATCGCTGGTGAGGCTGTCGCTGGCGAGGCTGTCGCGGCGGAGCGTGAACGCCCTCGAACGGAGGGTGACCGCGCCCTGCTGCCCTTCGATGTCGAGCACGCGCTGACCGTCCGCAGACCGCCGGACGGTGAGAGAGATGGGGATGATGTCCGAGAACAGGCGGTCCAGCTCGGCCTGCAGCGCCGCGTCGGACAGGTGCGGCGTCGAGCGGGCGCCGAGCGCGCGCTGGACGGTGACGACGCCGAACGAGCGGCGCTCGCGCACGTCGAGCTTGAGGACGCGGGCGGCTTCGGTGCCGGGCAGTGCGGTGACCGCGTCTCGCCAGCGCGCGGCGGCTTCACCGTCGGCTCCGAGGACGGTGTAGCGCAGCACCGTCCCTTCCGAACCTTGGTCGCCGACGCGCGCGACCTCGACGAAGTGCTGGTGCTCGTCGGGTACGAGCCGGTCCAGCGCCACGAGCGTCGGGTGCCCCGCACCGATGCGGTCAGCGCTGAGGATCTCGATCACCGACCCCTCCGCGACCGTCGTGCGGACGGGCCACGACCACGCACCGATGACGAGGGCGACGGCGACGAGCGTCGCCACGTGGACGCGGCGCGTGCGGGGCGGCGGCGTCTCGCGGAGCCATGCCGCCGTCCGCTCGAACGAGTCGGGCAGCGGAGCAGAACGGAGGGGATCGAACTCAGAGCGCATGGCTTAGACGATCACGTGGATGGGCAGGGTCTCAGGCCCGGCGCCGAGGCGGTCTGCGATCTCGCGGGACCGGGTGCGCGCTCGGCTCAGGCGTGACTTCACGGCCGAGGCGCTGCGGTCGCCCTGGATCTCGGCGACTTCGTCAATGGAGAACCCCGCCAACTCATAGAGCAGCAGCGCCGCGCGCTCCTTCGATTTGAGGCGTCCTAGCACGGCGAGTGTGTCCGTGAGGGCTCCGGGCTCCGGTGTGTCGGCATAGAGGCCCAGGGGCTCGGCTTCGGCGTCCGTGGGCAGCGGCAGCACCCGGCGGACGGCGTGGCGGCGGACGGCGGCGTAGAACGTCCGCGTCAGGATCTGGAAGAACCAGGACCGGAAGCGGTCGGGCTGGCGGAGCGTGGCGTGTTTCTCAAGGGCGCGCAGCAGCGCCGTCTGGAACACGTCCTCGGCCTCCTGCGGCGACCACCGGGCGCACAGCGCGCGGCAGTAGCGGAGCGCGTCGTCGTAGTGCGGACGAAGCGCGACCAGGAAGGCGTCGGGATTGCGGGGGGCAGGGGTACTCACATCAACAGGATGCCTGACGCAGTCAATCGGTCGCACCGGTTCCGAAAAAAGTGGAAACCGTCTACTCGCGGCATGGCGTGTGGGCTTGATGCCTCTATGGCATGTCTTACCAGAGCGAGTCACATCTCTCTCGATGGTCTGGTCAGATGGAGGCAGTGCCTGCGTCGCACAAGTTCGCGTGCGCCATCGTCGGCAGCGGTGCGCGCCAGACAGGTCGCGGATGCGATTAGAGACACAGAGGCGGGCACGCGACGGGTGGGGCCCCTACCTTTCGCGCGCTTCCTGCCTGTCACCACCGCTCCACCGATGCAATTCACCGCCCTCGACTGGTCGATCCTGGTCGCCTTCTTCGCCCTCTCGCTCGGGATCGGGGCGGTCGCAGCGCGGCGGGCGAGCCAGGGCTTCGCCGCGTTCTTCCTCGGCAACCGCGCGATGCCGTGGTGGCTGCTCGGCGTCTCGATGGTCGCGACGACCTTCGCCACGGACACGCCGAACCTCGTCGCCGACATCGTGCGCTCGGACGGCGTCGTGGGCAACTGGGTGTGGTGGGCCTTCCTGCTCACGGGCATGCTGACGGTGTTCTTCTACGCGCGGCTCTGGCGGCGCTCGGAGGTGCTCACCGACATCGAGTTCTACGAGCTGCGCTACTCCGGCAAGCCTGCCGCCTTCCTGCGCGGCTTTCGCGCGGTCTACCTCGGCGTCGTCTTCAACACCATCATCATGGCGAACGTCACGCTCGCCGCGATCAAGATCGGCGGGGTGATGATGCAGTGGACGCCGCTCGAAACGGTCCTCATCGCCGCGTCGGTGACGATGGTCTACAGCGCGCTCGGCGGCCTCACGGGCGTCCTCATCACCGACTTCCTCCAGTTCGGCCTGGCGATGGTCGGCGCCATCGCCGCGGCCTACGTGGCCGTGAACCTCCCCGAGGTTGGCGGCCTGGCCGGGCTCGTGAGCCACCCGAACGTCGCGCCCGCGACGGCCTTCCTGCCCGACTTCAGCACGATGGGGTGGGACGTGCTCGTGCCCATCTTCGTGATTCCGCTCGCGGTGCAGTGGTGGGCATCGTACTACCCCGGCGCGGAGCCGGGCGGCGGCGGCCACATGGCCCAGCGGATGCTCGCGGCCAAGGACGAACGCCATGCGACGGGCGCGGCGCTGCTCTTCAACACGCTGTTTATCGCGCTCCGGCCGTGGCCGTGGATCCTCGTCGCGCTCGCCTCGCTGGTCGTCTTCCCTGACCTCGCCTCGCTGCGTGCCGCGTTCCCGCACCTCGCCGAGAACGTCGTGCAAAACGACCTCGCCTACCCGGCGATGCTGACGTATCTCCCGGCCGGGCTCCTCGGCGTCGCCGTGACCTCGCTCGCGGCGGCCTACATGTCCACGATGTCGACGCAGGTCAACTGGGGCGCATCGGTGCTCGTGAACGACGTCTACCGCCGCTTCCTCGCGCCGTCGGCGACGGACCGCCAGCAGGTATGGGTCGGACGTCTCGCGACGGTGGGGCTGATGGTGCTCGCGAGTGCGCTGGCGCTGCTCTTGGAGAGCGCGCTACAGGGCTTCAACCTGCTGCTCCAGATCGGGGCGGGGACAGGGCTCCTGATGCTCCTGCGGTGGTTCTGGTGGCGCGTCAACGCCGCCGCCGAAATCACGGGTATGGTGGTCTCGTTTGGCGTCGCAGCGCTGCTGTTCGTCAACGACGGCTTTGGGATGCCGGGCTGGCAGCAGTTCCTGCTCATCGTCGGCGTCACGACGGCGGCATGGGTGGTCGTGATGCTGGTCACGAAGCCGACCGAGGCGAGCACGCTGCGGACGTTCTACGCGAAGGTGCGCCCGCTCGGGCCAGGCTGGCAGCTTGTCCGCTGCCGCGCCGAGGCCGACGGCCAGCCGCTCCCTGCCCCGCCGAAGTCGGACGCCACGGCCGCCCTCGCCGGGTTCCTCGCCGCCGTTGTAGGCGTCTACACGCTGCTTTTCGCGACGGGCTTCTTCCTCTACGGCGACACCGCCAAGGGCGTTGTCTGTGCCGCGCTCGCTGCCGGGGCGGTCGTCGTGCTGCTGCGCGTGTGGCCGCGCCTCTCGTGGGGCTGAGCCCCAAACGAACGCGCCCCCGATCCAGGTCGGACCGGGGGCGCATCATGCGGAGTCATGCCGGTTCGCTTCAGCAGCGGACTGGCAGGGCTCGAGGCTTCACGGGGAGTACGGGAGCGAGCTGTGGTGGAGGATGATCTCCAGGTCGCCATTCCGGTCCTTGGCGTAGGCGAAGGTGTACTCGACCTTGACGTCGTTGCCTTCGGTGGTCGTGAAGAAGTAGTTGCCCATCGCGACGGCCATGTCGCCGTCCTCGGAGATGACGGTGCCTTCGTTCTCCCAGCGCACGTTGGTGTACGGTGCGATGGCGAAGCCGCCGTCCTCGGTGCCTTCGGTACCGACGAAGTAGCTCAGCGCCCCGCCGAAGTCGCCGCGGAATTGGTCCTCGGCAGCAAGGGTCGGCTTGAAGAGGATGGTCTGGTTGGCCCCGTAGGCGTAGTGCTGCAGGATGTGCTCCGTGGCACGCGCCGTGTAGTCACCGCCGTTGGTGTAGACCTGGCCGATAGAGACGATGCCTTCGCCCCAGGCCTGCTGGGCGGCTGCGACCTCCGCCTCGGTGATGGCGTCGGACGACATCTGAGCGTTGGCAGGGACAGCGAAGACGAGCGCGAGGGCTGCGACGAGGGGAAGAATGCGGGTAACGCGCATGTGAGGGTAGTGAGATGTAGCCCTAGCGCTTTGATATGCGTGACGGGACGCCTACTTGGAGTTGGAGTAGAAGTCCGGCGCTGGGGCAGGGTCAATAGGATGAGACTGCGACCAGCGGGACGCGCTGGGACCACGCCGCTTTTCACCAGGTGGTTGATATGGCCGTTCCCACATCCCATACTCCGTTATACCGGGTTCATCGTGTCTTCGCACTTTTATCTAGGACACATGGGGTACATATCAGACTTGGTCTACGCCCAATGTCAGACTGCCGGACGCGGCATGTAAGACGGACGAGTACAGCATTTCGGGCTGTACTTGGAACGGTTAATTATGTAAGTAATAGGCCTACAAGGGTATCGGGGAGATTGGCCAAAAATGTAAGACGGCGCGACCCTGTTGTAGTCCTGTTTAGTACGTGAAAATCTATGCGTTTATGAAATCAAATTCATACCGTCAAAACCAATCGGGGGCTGGCAACCTGCGGCCGTTTTGGCTGGTTGAGAGGCTACCTCGTGGGCGAAGCACGCCTGCACGTTCTTTCCACTTTTACCCCCTTTACCATCATGACGACGCTTTTCACGCGCAGCGCCGCCATCCTGGTTTGCGCCCTGCTCCTCGTCCCGGCGTCCCTCGCTCAGGAGACGGCCATCACCCAGACGGCTGAGACTCAGTCGGCGCTCACGCCGGCCGAAGCCCTCCAGATGCTCAAGGACGGCAACGAGCGCTTCCGCTCCGGCAACGCCCTCGAGCGCGACTACTCCGCCCAGAAGGCAATCACGGCGGGTGGGCAGTATCCCTTCGCCGCCATCGTCACCTGCCTCGACTCCCGCATCCCCGTGGAGGTCGTCTTCGACCAAGGCATCGGCGATGTCTTCGTCGGCCGCGTCGCGGGCAACTTCGTAGACACGGAGATGCTCGGCAGCCTCGAGTTCGCCACCGCTGCTGCGGGCGCCAAGGTGATCGTGGTCATGGGCCACACCGAGTGCGGGGCCGTCAAGGGTGCCTGCGACAACGTCGAGCTCGGCAACCTCACCACCACGCTCAGCCATATCATGCCTGCGGTCTACATGACCACCGACGTCGAGGGTGAGCGCTCCTCGCAGAACCCAGAGTTCGTCCAGAAGGTCGCCGACCACAACGTGGACCTCAACGTCGAGAACATCGTCCAGCGCAGCGAGGTCATCGAAGGGCTCGTGGCAGAGGGCAAGGTGCTCGTCATCGGCGCGATGTACGACATCTCCAACGGCATGGTCACCTTCCACGACGCGAAGATGATCGACGCGGACGGTATGGCTGCCGTGATGGAGTAAGCGGCCTCACAGCTGGCGTTCGCCCAGCACACGACCAGCGAAGGCCGGGAGCGACGTGCTCCTGGCCTTCGTTCGTTTTGGAGGCGTCGGTCCGAAGCACCGTGCTCCGCGACCTCGCGCGTGCGGCCGAGGTGCCGCTACCCTTCGCTCAGGTCGCGGTGGTCGAAGTAGAACAGGCAGTGCTTGAGCTTCGTCGCCTTCATCGGGCCGAACCCGGGGAGCTTGCGCACGCGCTTCTCGACCTCGGCGTTGGTGCCCTCGGCCCACAGGTTCGCGGCCGTGCCGTCGTACTCGTCCGCGAGGATGCCGGCGATCTGCTGCGTCGTGTCCACCATCTTGTTCGTGAACCGGTGCACGGCGGGCGACTCGCTGAAGACGGTGAGGAATGCGTCCCGGTCCATGTCCGCGATGCGCCGCATGTCGAGGTGGCCGAGGCGCTGGAAGAGCTTGTAGGGGCCTGTGAAGGCTGTCTCGGCGAGGACGCGCTGGTCGTAGAGGAGCCCGAGCAGAACGGCGTTGGGTTCGTCGCGGAGGTACTGGTCGGCGGCGGGGTCTTTCGTCGCGGTGCCCTCGGCCTGGAGGCGGTCGAGCATGCGGACGAGGCCGCCGTCGAGGTAGGAGTAATCGGAGGCGTCGAGCATGGCGGAGGTTCGATTTGAGATGGATGATTTTCGATTTGTGGGTTGGAGCAGGAAATCCGAGTCGGGTTCGGAGTCAGCTACTCGTAAATCCGAAATCAAAAATCGCATATCCGCTCAGCTGTCGTCGATCTGCTGGAGGGCGCGGAGCCGCTGGGCGGCCGCCAGCTGGAGCCGCTCCGTCTCGCCTGCGCCCCCCTCGATGCGGGCGTAGCTGGCCTCCAGGAGCGGGCGGGCCTCGGCGGCGCGGTCCAGCGCCAGCAGCGCCTCGCCCAACGCGCCCTGCGCCTCGGCGATGCGCCAGTGCTGGCCCGTCGCGGCCTCGCGGATGGCGAGTGCTTCCTCCAGGAACGGGATGGCCTGCCGAGGACGCCCCAGCGCCGTCAGTGCCTCGCCGAGCCCGGTGAGCGGGTAGGCGCGCGCGGTGTGCGAGCCGGGAATCTGCGCCGCGTCGTGGAAGCGCAGCGCCGCGTCGAAGTCGGCCTCGGCGGCGGCGTACTGCTCACGGGCCAGCGCCAGCATGCCGATGTGGGCTCGCGAGTGCCCGACGCGCAGGTGGGCGTCGCCGTAGAGCGCCCGGTACATCGCGTGGGCCTCGCGGAGGAAGGGCTCCGCCTCAGCATAGTGCGCGGGGTTTTGCTCGACGAGGCCGCGGTCTTTGAGCAGCACGCCGAGGTTGGCGAGCGCGTAGGCGCGGCGCGGGTGCGAGGGGCCGTAGATCTGCGCGAAGGCGTCGAGCGCGTCGCGGTAGTACGGCTCCGCGTCGGCGTAGCGGCCCTGGTTTTTGATGACGACGCCGAGTTCGTTGACGGCGGTCGCCGTGCGGACGTGGAGCGGGCCGAGCGTGGGGCGGTAGCGGTCGAGCGCCTGCCGGTAGTAGTGCTCGGACTCAGGGAGGAGGCCCTGGCGGTAGAGGACGTGCGCCAGGCCCGCGAGCGTGTGCCCGAGCGTGGCGGGCGGCAGGTCGGGGTGGCTCTCCTGGAGGCGCAGCGCGCGGCGCAGCAGCAGCTCGGCGTCGGTGAAGCTGCCGCGCAGCGTGAGCGTCCGGCCGAGTTCGTAGAGCGCCTCGGCGATGCGCGGGTCGTCCTCGTCGCGGGTCGATTCGTAGTAGGAGAGCGCGCGGCGGTGGAGCCGCTCGGCCTCGTCGTAGCGGCTCCAGTCGGCGAGCAGAGCGCCCAGCGTCAGCTCTACCTCGGCGACGCGCGGGTGGGCGACCCCAAAGAGCCGCTGGCGCGTGGCGAGCGCGTCGCGAAGGAGGGCGTCGGCCTCGTGGTGGAGGCCGAGGCTGCGGTAGACGCGGCCCACCGTGAGCTCCATCGCAGCCCGCGTCTCCGGCTGGTCTGCCAACTCGCGGTCGATGCGGGCGACGGCGCGGTTGAGCAGCGCGCGCGCGGAGAGCTCGCTCCCGTCGGGCGTCGCCACGTTGCCCACGAGGTCGGCGTCGCCGGTGCCGAAGAGGCTGCTCAGGAACTGCGCCGAGGCCAGCGCCTTGTCGCGCTCGACCGAGGCCCGGTGCGCCTGCGTCGCCACGGCCACGATGCCTGCCACGAGCAGCGTGATGATGGTAGCGAGGCTCGCCACAGTGGCGCGGTGGCGGTAGAGGTCGCGGCGGAGCCGGTAGCCGAACGCGCCGCGCCGGGCCTGGACGGGCTTCGCTTCGAGGTGGCGCTTCAGGTCGCGCGCGAATGCCTCCGCCGAGCGGTACCGCCGCTCCGGCGTCTTGGCGAGCGCCTTGCGCACGATGGCGTCGAGGTCGCCCGAGAGGAGACGGGCGACGCGCTGCGGCTGCTCGAACCCCGTAGTCTCGGGCTCGGCCCGCCGCAGCGCCGTGCTGGGCGACGGCGGCAGGTCCTCCAGCACCGCCCGCTCGATCTCGTGGACCGACCCCGTGGGCGCGGTGAACGGCCGTTGGCCCGTCAGCAGTTCGAAGAGCAAGACGCCGAGGCCGTAGACGTCCGTTGCGGTCGTGACGGTCTGGTTGCGGATCTGCTCGGGGGCGGCGTACTGCGGCGTGAACGGGCGGATGCCGGTCAGCGTGAGCGCGTCGCCCCCGTCGTCGTCATGCTGGAGCTTGCCGATGCCGAAGTCGAGCAGCTTCACGCGCCCGTCGGGCGTGACGAGGATGTTCGACGGCTTCAGGTCGCGGTGGATGACGAGGTGGCGGTGGGCGTACTGCACCGCCTCGCAGACGCGCAGGAACAGCTCGATGCGCGCGCGCACGCCGAGGTTGCGCGCCGCGCAGTGCTCCAGCAGCGACGTGCCGGGGACGTACTCCATGACGAGGTACGGCACCCCGTCGTCGGTCACGCCGCCGTCGATCAGTTGTGCGATGTAAGGGTGGTGGAGCCGCGCCAGCAGCGAGCGCTCGCGTAGGAAGCGCCGTCGCAGCGCCTCCGAGAACACGGACGCGCGCACCCGCTTGATCGCGACGCGTTGCTCGAACGCCCCGTCGGCGCGTTCGGCGAGCCAGACCGTGCCCATCCCCCCGCGCCCGATCTCGCGGACGAGCCGCCACGGCCCGAGGCGCGTCCCCTGCAGCGACTCCTCCACGGTCGTCGAAGGGGCGACCTGGGCCCCCGAGTCTGTGGAGGCCGAGTCTGTGGAGGCCGAGTCTGTGGAGGCCGAGTCTGTGGAGGCCGAGTCTGTGGAGGCATTAGGCGGTGCATCGTCGGAGGGGGCTCCCGCGGATGGAACGGCTGCGGCCTGCTCTGCGGCTACAGCCTCCACCATCGGCGCAACCTGCCCTGCAGGGACATCGAGGAAGCCGCCCGTAGGCGCCTCCGCCACGGCATCGGCGTCGAGGAGCGCCTGCACCTCGGCGAGGAGGCACGCGTCGGCCCCGGTCGTCGCTTGGAGGAACGCCGCCCTGCGGTCCGGCGGGCAGTCGAGCGCCGCCTCGAAGAGCGCACAGACGTGTTGCCAGCGCACCGCTGCGTCGGCCCCGGACGACGACGCGGGAGCCGGAGAGGAATGGGTAGAAGAAGACGCAGGCATCGGAAGAGGCCGGTATCCGCGCGATGGCGGCGGCGAGCGGAGTCAGGTTGTGTGCAACGCGCAGAAAAGTCTGGCCATAGCGCATAGCGAACATACCGTGCCCTCCGCGCCGACTCAACCCACTTCGTTAAGGCACGTGGCCCACGTCGAGCGCCCTTGCAGCACGATGCTGCGCGATGCGCTCTGGCGTGAGCCCCAGGCGCTCCTGCAAGACAGCGACCGTGTCGGCCGCATACGCTGGCGGCGGTGACAGGGAGCGTGATATAACGCCGTCCATCGTGAAGGCGACGTGGCGCACGGCAGCGAGCCCATCGTGGCGTAGCACCCGAGCATCAGCATCCGGACCGTCGAAGACGTCGGGCAGCGCGAGCACCGCCCCGGCGGGTACGTGCCGGTCGTGGAGGGCCGCGAGGAGCGCGTCGCGCTCGTGGGGGAGGATCGCGTCGCGGAGCAGCGCGCCGAGGGCATCTCGGTGAACGACGCGGGCCGCGTTCGTGGCAAAGCGCGGATCGTCGGGAAGGCCATCGAGGCCGAGCACCGTGCAGAGGTGGGCGAACTGCCGGTCCGTCCCGACGGCGAGCAAGAGGTCGTGCCCCTCAGCCGTGCGAAAGAGCGA
>JBCCRG010000024.1:0-16280 GCA_039208155.1 Bacteroidota bacterium
GAATGGCAGGGCGTTGTCTCGGTGCTCGTGCCCGAGGACTGGTCCTTCGTCTCAGGCGCCTACGACGGCGACGCCGGAGCCGGAGCCATGCTCGAAGACGAGGGCTGGGCGGACTCGACCAACACCGTGGCGCCGGCTCCCGATGGGATGAAGTGGATCGGCACCCTCTCGGAGGAAGCCTCCACAGCCTCGGCCGATGACATCTACGACGTGACGCTTCAACTGCAAGTCGGGCAGCAAACCGGCACATTCAACCTCGCCTACTTCACCACGATCACGGCCTTCAACACGATGGACATCGACTTCGGGCCGCCCGACGACAACACCGCTGACATCGTGACGGACGTGCCGATCGAAGTCATGATGGACGTGGCGAACGAGGACCAGACCCAGCCCGCCGCCTTCGCGCTCGACCAGAACTACCCCAACCCGTTCGCCTCGGGCACGGCGATCCGCTACACGCTCGACCGCGCCGCCAACGTGCGGCTAGCCGTCTTCGACGCGCAGGGACGCGAGGTGGCGGTCCTGGCTGAGGGGACCCACGCGGCGGGCGAGCACGCCGCCGACTTCGAGGCCGCTGCCCTCCCGAGCGGCACCTACCTCTACCGCCTCACGGCCGATGGCGAGACCGTCGACACACGCCGCATGACGGTGGCCCGCTAGCGCGACGACCGCCTCTCCCACCCCCCATCCCTTCGACCCATGCCTCCTCGCCCGCTCCGCGTCGCCGCCGTGCGTGACCTCGGCCCGCAGTTCACCGACAACCCCTACCGGATGGTCGGCCAGGACGGGGCTTACTCGATCCCGCTCGGCAGTGCGGGGCCGCAGGAGGCCGACCGCGTGTTCTGGTACTTCGGCGACACGCTCATCGGCGAGCGCCCGCCGGGGAGCCTGCGCGACGTGTTCACGCACCTCGCGGAGATCGGCGAGCCGGAGGGGCACCGTCCGTTCGAGCGGATGCCGACGAACACCGGCCTCGTGCTCCCGGCCCAGTCGGGGCGCGGCGGCCTCACCGGCTTCGTCCACCTCACGGACGCGCACGGCGAGATCCGGCAGCTCGTTCCAGCAGGACCGGGCGACCGCGACGGGTGGGACCGGATGTGGTGCATGCACGGCATCGCGCTCGGCGAGACGCTCTACCTGCTCTACATGCACATCCGCATGCTGGAGAACAAAGGCGGGCCGTTCGACCTCGGGTTCGAGATCATCGGGTGCGGTATGGCGAAGGGCTCGGTCTACGACTGGCAGTTCGAGCGGCTGCACCACGACGGCGAGGCGATGTGGTGGCGTTACCCGTCTCCGCAGTTCGCCTCGGCCGTGCTCCAGGTTGAGGGGGACGACGGTACGTGGCTCTACTTCTACGGCGTTACCGGCTACGAGGCAGGCGTCCAGCAGGCCTACCTCGCCCGCGTACGCCCGGAGGACATCGAGCACCTCGATCGCTACACCTACCTCAGCGGCTCTGATTCCAGCGGTTCGGAGCCTACGTGGAGCGCCGACATCGCCGAGGCTATCCCGATTTTCGACGGCCCGCCCAATGAGCTGTCGATCACGTGGAACGCCTACCTCGGCAGCTACCTCGCCGTGCACTCCTACAACACCGACGGGAAGCAGGTCGGGCGCACCGCGCCGCACCCGTGGGGGCCGTGGAGCGCGCCCGTGACGCTGTGGACCGTCGAGGGCGGGCCGGACAAGAAATACCCCGTCGCCGCCTACGCCGGGAAGGAGCACCCCTCGCTCTCGGAGGACGGCGGCCGGGTGATCTACGTCACCTACATCGAAGCCGAAGAGTATTTCCCCCACCTCCTCGAAGTCACGCTCGCATGATCCCCACCGTCGACGATCTCCAGAGCGCACCGCTGACGAAGCGGTACGGCGACCTCTTCGCCGCGCCGGGGCTCACCAACTTCCTCGGCTGCGTGCAGGTCGGCCTCGACCTCACGGGGCTGCACAGCCTCAACTTCCCGCCCTTCGGCACCGCCGACGTGCCCACCGCGAGCCTCTACCTCGACCCCGGATCGGGTCCGGGGCAGGCTCCACGCCTCTTTCACGCCCACGGCGCACCGATCACGTTCCGATGGTGGCCAGACCGCATCGTCCGGGAGGCCGAGGTTAGCGGGCTCCACCTCCGCTCGACAACGGCGCTGGCACGTGGGCGGATGGCGGCCGTCATGACGCTGGAGGTCGAGAACCGGAGCGGCTCAGAGCGTGAGGTCACGCTCCGCCTCGGCGTGCAGGGCAGCGTTACGCAGGCGCGGCGGCGCTGGAACGCCCCGCTCCCACCCCACGAAACCGGCCACGAAGCCACGGTCGATGCGGGACGCGGCGCCGTCCGCTTCCGCGCCACGCAAAGCGAGGCCGTCCAGATCCAGGGCACCGCCCACGCGCCGGACGTGCTACGCCCCGTCGCGCTCGGGCACACGCTCCGCCTCGCACCGGGCGAGACGGGCCGCATCGACTACGTGCATGCCATCGGGGCCACCGATGCCGAGGCTGAGGCGACCTACGACGCGCTCATCCACGACGTACCGGCCGAGCTCGCGCGCGTCCGCGCCGACTGGAACGCCGAGTTGCAGGCCGTCTTCACGCCGGGCAACGATCGGTACTCGGGCCACCTCCCGGAGCTGCACACGACCGATGACGCCATCGCCAAGCTCTACCATATGGGCGCGCTCGGGGTGGTCTACTTCAAGCGCGACTCGCCCTACTCCGTCCACGGCCGCGCCTATGACACGCTCCTCCCGCGCTACTGGCAGTCGGTGACGTTCCTCTGGGACTACTTCCTGTCGTCCCCCGTCCATGCCCAACTCGACCCGGCCGTGATGCGCGGCTACCTCGACCGGTGGATGCACCTCGACGTGCACAGCCACTTCGGGACCGAATACCTCACCGGGCAGGGCGTCGGCAACTGGTACGCCGTCAACGACTTCGCGATGGTGTCGATGGCGAGCACCTACGTCCGCTGGACGGGAGACCACGCCTGGCTCACGAGCCGCG
This sequence comes from Bacteroidota bacterium, assembly GCA_039208155.1. GTDB lineage: Bacteria > Bacteroidota > Rhodothermia > Rhodothermales > Rubricoccaceae > JBCBEX01. The sequence continues at coordinate 2,998 of JBCCRG010000024.1, forward strand.
TGGAGGGCTCCGACGAGCGGGTGATCGACGCGCTGCGGCGCTACGCGACCAACTGGCGGCGCTTCAAGACCGGTAGCGGGCTGGCCGACTATGGGGGCCTCAACAACCTCTTGGAGTGTGTTCACACCTACCTCCACGAGGTCGCAAGCCTGAATGCTGCCAACGTGTTCAACCTCCGGGAGGTTACGCGCCTGCTGGCCTTCCTCGGCGAACCCGACGACGGCGCGCTCGTCGGCGAGGCCGCGCAAATCCTCCGCGACGTGCAGCAGCTCTACGTCCCCGGCCGCGGCTACTGGCAGGCCCGCTTCCCCGACGGCTCCCTGCGCGACGTGCGCCACTGCTACGACCTGCTCACTGTTCTCAACACGATCCCCGACGACCTCACGGCTGCGCAGAAAGCCGAGATGGTCGCCTTCTTCCAGCGCGAGTTGCAGACGCCCACCTGGATGCACGCCCTCTCGCCCGGCGACGAGGACGCCTTCCGCGACGTAAGGCCGGACCACCAGTGGAACGGGGCCTACCCGGCGTGGCCTCCCGAGACGGCGCGCGGGCTCTACCGCATCGGCGAGGCCGACCTCGCGTTCCGGTGGCTCCAGGGGCTTGCCAAGACTACCAACCAGGGTCCCTATGGCCAGGCTCACTTCGTCGAGGTGGTCTGGCCCACCACCGATGGGGCCGCCACCAAGGTCCCGCCCGACGAACCCTACATCAACGACTGGACCTGCTCCTCGAACGGCAGCTACGTCAACGTCGTCATCGAGTCCATCTTCGGCGTCCGGCCGGGACTGGGCGGCCCGCTCACGGCCCAGCCGCAGTTCGGCCCGTTCGACCCCAGCGCGGAGCTGCACAACGTGACGCACCAGGGCACCCGCTACCACATCACCCGCGACGGCGCTCGGGTCGCATGATCCGCCTAATTCTATTCACGCTGATGACGACCGCGCCGCTCTCTGCACAGCCTACCGACTTCGCCACGTTCCTGGCGAACGTCGAGGGGACAGGCGATGCCGAGCGTGCGGCTCTCGTCGAGGCGTTCTGGGAGCGGCTGCCGCGCACGCCGCTCATCGAGAGCGACACGACGGCCGTGCTGCTGTGGCGGGGCGAGGCGCAGGCGGTCGGCGTCCTCGGCGATATGGGCGCCTGGGCCGAGACGCTACCGCTGACGCGCCTGGCGGGGACCGACCTCTGGTACCGCCGCCTCCACGCAGAGCCCGAGGCACGGCTAGAGTACCTCTTCATGGTGGACGAAAGCAGCGAAGGCTTCGGGGCTGAGTTGCTGGGGACGCCCGACCCGCGCAACCCAGACCGCGTGCTAAGCGGCTTCGGACCGTTCTCCGAGTTGACGATGCCGGGCTACGTCTACCTCGAGGTCTTCGCGCCCGTGCGCGACGGCACGCCCGGCACCGCCGATGGCCTCGACGTGCACCCGCTGCCTGCGGGCGTGCTCCCCTACGACCGCGAGGTGCTCGTCTACACCCCGCCCGGCTACGCGTCCGAGCCTGCGACGCGGTACCCGACCGTCTACCTGATGGATGGCCGCGACTACATCGAGTTTGCACACACGCCCGCCGTGCTCGATGACCTCATCGCCCGCGGCGAGATCGAGCCCATCCTTGCCGTGTTTGTGGACCCGCCGAACCGGCACGCGCCTGCGTCGCCGAACCGGACGACGGAGTATGGCCTAAACGACGACTTCGTGGCCTTCCTCGCGGACGAGCTCGTGCCCTTCATCGATGCGCGCTACCGGACCCGCTCGGCGTCCGAGGACCGCCTCATCGTGGGCGACTCCTACGGGGGGCTGATCGCGACCTACGTGCCCTTCTCGCGCCCCGACGTGTTCGGGCTCGGCTACAGCCAGTCGGGCTACCACTCGTTCCAGGACGACCGCATGATCCGGCTGATCGCCGAGGAGTCCGTGCGGCCGATCCGGCTCTACGTCGACATCGGTACCTACGAAACGACGGTCGGGCCGGGGATGCTGCCGGCCACCGAGACCGACTTTCTCGCGGCCAACCGCCGCCTCCGCGCCGTGCTCGCCGAGCGCGGCTACGACTTCGTCTACGCGGAGTACCCACAGGGCCACACGTGGGGCAACTGGCGCGCGCACCTGATCGACGGCCTGCGCCACTTCTTCCCTGCGAGGCACCGGTAGTCGCGATGCGCTTTGGGATGGACTATGGCGGGACGAACATCAAAGCCGGAGTGTTCACCGACGACGGCGAGGCCGTGATCTTCGAGCACGTGCCGCTCCAGTCACTGAAGGAGGGCGACCTGCTCGCCAACCTCGTCGCACTCGCGGGGCGCGTAGCAGGCGGGCACGCCGTCATGGCGGGGGGCCTCGCCATCAAGGGCCTCGTCGATACCGATGTCGGGTGTGTCGTAGACGACGTCGGCGACGGCGCTTTGCTCGCCGGGATCGACTTGCGAGTCGCCTTCGGGGACGCCCTCGGTGTCCCGTTCGCCGTGGAGAACGATGCGCGGGCCTATGCCTGGGGCGAGTGGCTGTTCGGCGCCGGGCGCGGCTCGACCGTGATGGCCTGCCTCACGCTCGGCACGGGCGTCGGTGGCGCGGTCGTGGCCCACGGCACGCCCTACGTTGGGGCCAATGCCCTCGGTGGCATCCTCGGCGGTCACCTCTCCATCGACCGGAACGGACCCGAGTGCCCCTGCGGCCAGCGCGGCTGCCTCGAACTCTACTGCTCCGCCCCAGCCTTCTCCGCACGCGTCCGCGCGGCCCACACCGGTCTCGACGGTACCCTCCCTGTCTTTTTCGACGCCGTGCGCGCGCAGGGCGAGCCGTACCAGGCCACCCTCGACGCCTACCTTGACGACCTCGCCATCGGCGTCGTCAACGTCGTGCACGCCTACGGGCCCGACCGCGTGGTCCTCGGCGGCGGCGTGATGCACAGCGCCGACCTCCTGCTACCCGGCTTGACCGCACGCGTCCACGACCGCGCCTGGACGGTGCCGCGTCGCAGCGTCGCGTTGGCAGGGGCGGCCCACCCTGACCGCGCAGCCGCCCTCGGAGCCGCCTTCCACCCTTCCCTCGACTGACCTCGCCATGTCCGCTCTCTCACCCGACAGCCCCGTCGACGCTCCCGCTCGCACCCTGCTCCCGCCCGACGCAACCACGTTCCCGCGCGGCCTCTTCGACCCGTTTCCAGCGTTCCCACTCTCGGACGGGCATATCGAGCAGGGCTACGAAGCGCTGGCCGAGCGGATTGCCGAAGCCGTACCGAAGGGCCTACGCGTGCTCGCGCTTGACGGCTTTCACGGCGTAGACTGGGCCACACTGCGCGAAGGTCTAGACGCGGCGCTGACCGCGCGCGGCATCGCGGCGGCGTGGCGCTCAACGGACGAAGCGCTTGCCGACGCCGATGTGCTCGCCGAGCGCCTTGCGCCGTTCCTCGGCGGCGACGACCCCATCTTCGGCACGCACTTCCCCCTCGGCCCCGACGTGTTCTTCGACGCCGAGCGGCTGGCCGCCCTCCGCATCGACGCGGCGATCGCGCGGGGACGAGCCGCCGGCGCGCTCACGATCGTCTACGGCTGCGGGGCGGGCCTCATCGAACTCTACGACGCGGTGTGGTACGCCGATATCCCGAAAGACGCGCTGCAAGCCCGCGCCCGCGCGGGAGCGCTGCTCAACCTCGGCGCGGGCGAGGTCGTGCCTTTTGGGGCGTTTTACAAGCGCGCCTACTTCGTGGAGTGGCCTGCGCTCAACCGCCACAAGCGCCGCCTCCTGCCCGAGATTGAGCTCGTCCTCGACCTTCAGGACGCCGCCGCCCCGACCGCGCTCGCCGGCGATGCATTCCGGGCGGCCCTCCGCGACCTCGCCGAGACGCCGTTCCGACCGCGCCCGTGGTTCTACCCGGGGCCCTGGGGCGGCCAGTTCATGCAAGACCACATGGGTCTCGACCCCGAGCAGCCCAACTTTGCGTGGTCGTTCGAGCTCATCACGCCCGAGAACGGCATCGTCCTCGAAGCCGACGGGCAGCGGCTGGAGTGCTCGTTTGACTTCCTGCTGTTTCAGGAGAACACGCGGCTGATGGGCGACGCGGCCCACCCGTTCAAGCACGAGTGGCCGCTCCGCCTCGACTACCTCGACACGATCAGCGGCGGCAACCTCTCCGTCCAGTGCCACCCGCGCCCGGACTTCATCCGCCGTCAGTTCGGCGAGACGTTCACCCAGGACGAGACGTACTACATCTCAGCCGCGCAGGAGGACGCCGTCGTCTACCTCGGCCTGGAAGAGGACGCTGACTCGGACGCGTTCCGCCAGGCCCTCGAAGCCTCGGCCGCGACCGGCGAAGCCATCGACTTCGAGGCATATGTTCACGGCATCCCGGCCCAGCCGCACGACCTGTTCATCATTCCCAACGGCACCATTCACTGCAGTGGGCGCGGCAACCTCGTCCTCGAAATCAGCGCCACGCCGTACATCTTTACGTTCAAGATCTACGACTACGTCCGGCGCGACCTCGAAGGCAAGATGCGGCCCATCAACCTGGAGCGGGCGTGGGACAACCTCCGGTTCGAGCGCCGGGCCGACTGGGTGCGGGAGCACCTCGTCGCGACGCCGCGCGTGCTCCGCAGTGGGGAGGGCTGGCAGGAGGAGGTGCTGCTGGATCGCCCCGAATCGTTCTACGACATCCACCGGCTCACCGTCGAGACCCAAGTCACCTACGCGACCGAGAACCGAGCGCTCGCGATCAACCTTGTAGAAGGCCACAGCGTCGATGTGATCGCGAAGAACGGCCGGGCGCAACCGCTTCGCTATATGGAATCGATGGTGATCCCCGCCGCCGCCGAAGCCGTCACGTTTGTCAACCATGGCGAGCGGCCTGGCAAGCTGGTCTTCGCATTCGTCCGCCCCGGCGTGGGCACCACGCTCCCGCTCAACGACCCCATCGGTTGAGCCGAGCGTTCTGCTTCACCCAGGTGCCTGCCAAACCACGTCGAGCACGTCGGCGGCACCACGCAGGTAGCGCCCGCTGTCGAGCACGACCGTCCGCTCGTTGCACCGGTGCCACTGGCCGCCCTTCAGCTCCGTGCGCAGCAGGTCCGCTGAGACGAGCCGATCCCGAGCGCTGGGCCCGAACGTCCCGCGTTCCGCGTGGGCAGGCGTGAACCACCGCGCCACCAGCCAGCCACCCGGCCGCAGGATCGTCGGCAGGCGTGCGAGCAACTGCTGGCGCTCAGCAGGCAGCAAGTGCACGAAGCCGAGCACCGCGAGGTTGTACGCCCGGTCTGGCTGCCACGTGGTGAGGTCGGCGGCTTCCGCTTCGAGCGGGACACCCGCCTCCGCGGCTAGACGATCCGCGACGACGAGCCCAGTCTCCGCAAAGTCGACGACGCGGACGTGGTGGCCCCGGTGGGCTGCGAAGACGCCGTGTCGGCCCTCTCCCCCTCCGAGATCGACCACGGTAGCAGAGTGCCCGAGCGCACCCGATTGCTCAAGATCAAGCAGGGCTTCGGCGATGAACGGATCGGGAGCCGATCCGAACGCATAGCGCTCTGGCTCCTCTCCGCCCCAGCCGTAGCGGGCGTTCCAGAACGCTGCCTGCGAAGTCGTGCGAAGCGACGTCATGCAAGCTCAGGCGCCGAGTTCGGCGGCGATAGCCTCGGCCTCCGCGACCAGGGACTCGATGGCATCGAGCCCCTGCTGCCAGAACGCGGGGTCGTTGAGGTCGATGCCGAGGCGCCCGACGAGGACGTGTGGCCAGTCGGAGCCGCCTGCTGCGAGGAGCGTGCGGTACTTAGGCGGGAAGGCGTCGCCCTCTTCCAGGTAGCGGGCGTAAAGCGCGAGCACGAGCAGTTCGCCGAACGCGTAGGCGTAGACGTAGCCCGGCGTGTGGATGAAGTGCGGGATATAGCTCCACCAGCGCTGGTAGTGCTCGCCGAGCGTGAGGCTGTCGCCATACATCGCGGTCTGCGTTGCCATCCAGTGCTCCGCGAACTGATCCGGGGTGAGTTCGCCCTGCGTGCGACGGTGCGTGTGGATGCGGTCCTCGAAGCGGTTCATCGTGATCTGCCGGAAGACCGTCGCCATCGAGTCGTCGATCTTCTGCACGAGCATCTGCAGGCGGCGGCGCGGGTCCGTCTCCTGGCCGATGAGGCGCTGGAAGACGAGCATCTCGCCAAAGACCGAGGCCGTCTCGGCGGTTGTGAGCGGCGTGTCGGCGTGGAAGACGCCCTGGTCACGGCTGAGGTACTGGTGGACGCCGTGGCCGAGTTCGTGGGCCAGCGTCTGCACGTCGCGGACCTTGCCCGAATAGTTCATGAGGATGTAGGGGTGCGCGCTCGGCACGGCCCCGTGGCTAAACGCTCCCCCTCGCTTGCCCGGCACCGGCGGCGCATCAATCCAGCGCTCTTCGAAGAACCGTGCTACGATGGTGCCCATCTCGTCGCTGAAGTCGCCGTAGGCGTCGGTGACGAGCGTCCGGGCCTCGTTCCAGGCAAACCCGTGCGCGTCGGCCTCGTCTAGGGTAGGGAGCGGCGCGTAACGGTCGTAGTCCATCATACCGTCTTCGCCGTCCGTCACTTGGTCAGGGCCGAGGCCCAGCAGGCGTGCTTTGAGGCGATAGTAGCGATGGGCGAGGTCGTAGCGCCCCGTCACCGCGTCGATGAGCGCCTGGACGCTCGCGTCTTGAATCTCGTTGGACAGGTTGCGGCTCTGGAGCCACGTGTCATAGCCGCGCAGCCGGTCGGACGACGCCTTGTCGGCAAGGACGGTGTTGAAGGCGTACGCGAGGGGGTATTCCAGGCGCGCGAGTCCTTCGGTGAGCGAGAGGGCGGCGTCGCGGCGGATGCTGCGGTCGGGGTCGTGGAGCTTCGCGAGCACTGCCTGCTCGGGCAACGCTTCGCCGCGAAAGTCGAAGCGGGCGCGGCTGAGCGTCTCGTCGAAGAAGCGTGTCCAGGCGCTCCGCCCGGTGATGCTCTTCTCCGACAAAATCTTCTCCTCCGGCTCGGAGAGGAGGTAGTCCTTCTGCAGTTGCTGCAGTTCGAGGTAGTGCCGCACCGAGGCGAGCGCGTCGTCGGTCAGCAACGCCTCGGCCTGCGCTGCCTCCACCGCCGCCCACTCGATGTCGAAGAAGATGAGCCGCTGCGAGGTCGCGGTGTATGCCTCCTTGACGTGCTGCAGGAGCCCACCACGCGCCGAGTCCTCCGTGGCTGTCGCCCATGCGAGGAAAGCATACGTGTAGGCCCGACCCAGCCGGTCCTGGAGGTCGGCGAGCACGCTCATGGCCTCGGCCAGGGCATCCGCGTCCAGGTCAGCGATGCGACTACGGTAGCGCGCGGCGAACGTCTCGGCGTCCGCATCGGCGGTCACGAGGTCGGCTTTGAGCTGCGCCTCGTCGCTGTAGAGGTCGTCGAGGTTCCAGCGGACCTCCTCGGCACCCGTCACTGGTGCGGGGGCCACGGCGGTGTCGGCGGAGGCGAGGGGTGTGCTCATGCGAAGCAAAAGATTGAGGGAGTGGAAGGGGGATCGGGTCCGGCGAGGCTACGAGCCTACGACGTGTCGAGGGCGTGTAACGACGCAACTTCGGTGGGGAGGGCGGGTATCTTCGCCGCCGGTTCCTCCGGGATACCGCGCTGCCTGTCGCGTTCGCGCGGGCACCATTGCGACTGGCAGGCCCGTTGTATTTCCGCTGCGCACGCTAGTTTCCAGCCCTTCTCTCTGCCCCTCTCCTTCTCTGCTGTCATGGCGAAAGTCACCACGCTCCACACCCCCGACGACCTCCAGGCTGTCCTCGACGCCTCGCAGGACGGCCCCGTCGCGCTCCTGAAGACCAGCATCGCCTGCCCGATCTCTGCGCGCGGCCAGGAACAGTTCGTCCAGCTCGAAAACGACGCCGACCCGCCGCTCTACGGGCTCGTCGTTCAGTACGCCCGCCCGCTCTCGAACCACATTGCGGAGACGCTGGGCGTGGAGCACCAGACCCCGCAGGCCATCGTGATCCACGAGGGCGAGGCCGTCTTTCACGCGAGCCACCACCACATCACCGCGGGCCGCCTCCGCGATGCGGCCCGCCGCGCGGTTGGGGAGCCCACGGTAGGCTAGGGCGCGGCCGCGAGGAACCACGTTCGATCACCCACCCACGCTGCTGTGCCTGCGCTCCGCTACGTCCGCTCGCTGCTGCGTCCACAACGACACCCGTCGCCAGCATGTCACGCCTTCGTGGCGCTCTTTATGGGGCTCGCCCTCGGCGCCTGCGGTAGCGGCACGACGGGGGAAGGCGACGCGTCGAGTCTCGTGGAGGGATCCGCTGCAGGAGCGGGGGTCGAGCTTCAGCCCGCTGGAGACGCAGAGCACTACGGGGCTCGCCTCCTCCCCGCGTTCTCGCTCCCCACACTCGACGGTGGTCAGCTGACGACGAGCGACCTCGCCGGATCGTCGGTGGTGTTGCACTTCTGGGCTCCGTGGAGCACGCCGAGCCTGAAAGACCTCCCTGTGCTCGACTCGCTCCACGCCTTGCCAGCCTACGCGCACGTCCGCGTTGTCGGCGTGCTGGAGACAGACGGCACGCTCGACGAGGCTCGGGCGTTGGTCGACTCGCTCGGTATCCGCTATCCCATCGTCGTGGACGAGGCGGGGAGCGTGGCCGCCTCGCTCGACCGCGTCACGATGCTGCCCACCACGTTCTACTTCGACCGCACCGGTCGCCTGGTCCACGACCGGGTCGGGGCGTTCTCGTCAGCTGGCGCGGCAGAGAACACGCTGCGCTTTGTGACCGATGATGAGGCGCAGCCGGACGACGCTACGCCACAGGTGCATGCGCTCTCGCTCGAACGCGCGCAGCAACTCGTCGCCGAAGGCGCGCTCGTCCTCGACGTTCGTGCTCCTGAGGAGCGCGTCGCCAACGACCCACTCGCGCGGGCTACGCCAGCCCCGCTCGCCACGCTCGTCCCGGAGCAGTTACCAAGCGATCCGCAGGCGCCACTCCTGTTCGTGAGCGACACGTCGGGCACGCGGGCCCAACTCGCCGCCGAGCAAGCGCTAGCCTGGGGGCATCGCCGGGTGTTCTTCGCGCGTGGCAACCTCGTCGGGCTGTTTCGGGAGAACGGGTAGGCTGGCGGTTGGTCTGCCTACCGTTGCCCTTGCGCGCTGGCGCGAGTAGCTTGTACCACCTGCCGGAGTGGCGGAATTGGTATACGCAGCAGACTTAAAATCTGCCGCCTTCGGGATTGCGGGTTCGAGTCCCGCCTCCGGTACAAGGTTCGCTTTGGGATCTGACGCACGCGTGCGACCTACCCAGGAGGTAGTTGACCCGCGAATGCCACGGGGGTCGTCTTCCCATGAGGATCGGCGAGCATCAACGTGACTGACGAGGCACCGAAAGGCAATGCGGGCGTAGGGAGCGCCCTCGGCTGTTCGTCCGTGAGCGCACTGGTGCGGCGGACGGCCTCGCGGCTAAGCAGATAGCTGTAGTCGTGGATGCGCTGGTCCCGCCGTCTGGATACCCGTGCACGAATAGCTGCATTGCACTGGATACGGGAGACAGCGACGGGTCATGGTCCCAAGTAGTCCTCTCCTCTTCCCATCTCGGCTTCTTGCCAGAATCCCTGCTGTGCTAGGCGCTTGCCAGACCATCGCCCGAGGACCGCGGTGGCTCCGCCTCATCAGATCAGAGCCCTGCCATCTGGAGCAACTTGTTCTCAGAAGACGCCGCGACAGTTTTTGCCGAGGTACACATTTATTCGATCTACCTCCGTGGCTCCTCCTGGCAAATCCGCGTCTTCAAGTCCAGGATAGGAGTCCTGGTCCTTCCAGTCTTCGATGGTAGCGCTGAAGAACTGCGAAGCTGCCTCGTCCGCCTCATAAATGATCAGCTCGTACCTCTCTTCATAGTCACCCCCGAACCGAGTAACCACTTGCCACTCCCCATCCCTTTTGTACGAGGTATTCGTGTGATCTGACTGGGGGTAGTACTTCTCATCCGAGGGCTTTAGGACGACCCAGATGTCTTTCTCGTACCCTTCCGGATACACCCCCATGGAGAGAATTCTGCAGTCGACCGAGTCCGCTTCGACCGGCGACAATACCGCTACAGCGTTGACAGGCCCCTCGACTTCGACCCGATTCCCTATGGAAATATTCTCCATCTGACTACTCACATACGCTACATCAGAGGTGTAGCTACCGAAAATAATCATCAGCACTCCAAGGATTCCCAGCGGTATCCCCACCTTGGAGCTCATGAGCTCTGCGCCAGAGCCTTTCCTGCGCTGACTGCTGAGAACTGACAGACCAACGAGGACAAGCCCCACTACGATGATCAGTATTTTTGCTGACATGGACTCTCTGTTTTAGTGCGATCAGGTTATAACGACCCTCTTCTTTCTTCCAGCTCCGCTTTGATCTCTCTCGCCTTCTCTTCGCTCAACTCGTAGTTCCACATCACAACGATTGCCAGCGCGGCTGTTACCGCCGGAATTATGATATCTGCTATGCGCAGCTGCGTCATCGTTTCTACTGACTGGGTAGCAGCGTTCCCGTCAAATCCTACCCATCCAAGCACGGCACCTCCTACGATCAGCGCCAAGGCTTGGCCAAGCTTCACGGTCCACCAATAGATAGCGCCAAAGGTGCCTTCCTTGCGGGGCATCCCATTCTCCAGTTCGTCTAAGTCACATATATCGGCCGTCATACTCATCATCAGGGTGAACAGACAGCCTAACCCAAACGCCATGAGCGGGAGCGGAAAAAACATCAGGAAGTAATTGTCCGGGGTAAAGCCCCACCACTTCAAGACATACCCGACTATGGAAATCGCCGTAGCAACGATAAACGCCTTTCTCTTGCCCCACTTGCCCGCCATCCATGCAACGACTGGGATCACAAAGAAAGCCGTGATCATCGCAAGGATGGTGGAGAACCAAGCGGGCCAAGTCCCTGCCGCTGCATAGTCTCCATTGAACAGGTAGAACAGAATGATGAAGAAGCTAAACGAAGCAACGATTTGAAATCCATTGAAAACCAAGAAGGTGGCTCCACACAACCTTAAGAATGGCTTATGTCTAAACACCTCGATCATTCCTTTAAATAAGTCTGAAAATATCTCGACTAGGTTCTTTAGCGAGATCTCCTGACGATTCTCAATTTTACTTGAATCGATCCCCTTGCAAAAAATTGCGGGTAGCACACCAAAGATGATCGCTATGACGCCTACGATGATTGAGAGCGTCCGGACTCCTTCCGCCTGGGTTGCAAACAAGTTTTCGTCCGCGATGAGGACCCAGAACCAAGGCACGATCATCCAGGCTACCTGGCCTACAATATTGGCCATGCCCATCAAGCGGGTCCGCTCATTGTAATCCGAGGTCATCTCATACCCAAGGCCGATGAGCGGGGTTGAGAAGGCCGTGTTTGCCAGAATGAAGACGGCCGAGATCGTTAAGAAGTACCAGAAATTATAGCTCTGTGGATTATTCTCATCCATTTGCCACAGCAAAATGAATAGCAACCCCGTAAGCACAGCGCCGATAAATATATAGGGACGTCTTCTACCCCAGCTCGTATTCGTGTTATCTGAGATGTAGCCCATGATCGGATCCGATATAGCATCGACCAATCGCGGCAAACCACCAAGCAGCCCTGCCAAAAAGGGATTCATCCCGAAGGCAGTAAGCAGAAAGAACATAAAAACAGACAAAGCCCCTGGCATCAAATTGTTTACCAGATGGCCTGACCCGAAGGCCGCCTTCTGTACAAGAGGGACCCTATCCTCTACCGCTGTTTTGTAGCTAGACACTTCGACGTTTGTTTGATTCGTTTTCGAATGCAGCCTGTAGTCCTCCTGATACTATTTCAGCACGCTGCTGAAACAGACTGAAACCCATCGGGGCAATCCTTCTCATTCCGATCATTTTCTTTGAGTTTAGGCGCTAGGTTGATAGCATCATGCGCAACCGCGTAGGTCGACGATGTAGGGGATGATAGGCGTCGAGCCATGGTATTGTCCACTATGCTCGCAATCCTGCGGGACACCGCTCTTATGTGGCCGAACCTGGGTCTGGACGACACCGATCGCTGCCGATCAGCCTCGTCGACTTGATTGCGCTGCACGCAACCGTAGAGACAATCAGCGCGGCATTTCGAGTAGGTAGTAGAGCAGATTATCCGCGAAGGCCACGCTCTGCGTCATCGCCAGGTGATCGGCGAAGATGAACGTGACCGAGGACCAATCGACGGGCGATACGAGCATCGGAGCCCACTCGCCTCCGACTCGCTCGTCCATGAGGGCACTGGTGCGCAGAACGGTGTCGTCGCCGGGTTCGTAGCTGTGTTCAGACAGCGTCCCCGTCACCCGGTCGACGGCCACGCGTGCGAGTGTCGGCGCGGCGTCGCTGGCGATGAGCTTGAGCTCGAGGCCGGGAGGACGTGATGCGGGCACGTCGAGCGCGGCGAACAACTGCTGCGCGCGCTCGAGATTCTTGCGCTGGTGGTCGAGGCCGATACGCAAGCGATCCTCGCGCTGCTCAACGTCCGGCAGCAGGTTTTGGAGCACTGCGTCCTGCTCGGGGTCCGCGAGCCCCCACTCCATCCGTTCCCAGTAGTCGGCGTGCAGCACCGAATCGATAGACACCTCAGGCTGGGCGGCGTCCACGAGCACGCGGTGGCGCTCTCGGGGGAGCAGTTGGTAGACCGCAGGCATCGTACCCAGGATAGCCGCCGGATAGTCCGGGGTAATCGACGGCGTCTTGAGGCCGTTGACGAGCTGCGTGACCGCGCGCGCTGCTCCCGCATTGGGGGTACCAACCAGCACCACCCGCTCGACATGCTCTGCTCCCTCCCACGTCAGTTCCGGGAGACCGCCGTCGGCAGGCAAGTCCTGCGTGCCATAGCGGAGGTAGTACCGTGTGATTAGCCCGCCCATGGAGTGCGCGACGATGTCGAACTGGATGTCGTAGTCCTCTACGCCGAACTGCTCCGCGTACTGCCTTTGCAACGTCGCCCGCGTCTCCTCGATGAACGCGTGCAGGCGTTGGGCGTTCTCTACGTTGTCGCGGCGCCAGTCGTAATCGAACTGAAAGCAGGTGAAGTGGTCCATGCCGTAGTCCACCGTTTCGAGCGCGCCTGCCGCGTCGCGGTAGCCTCCGATGCCCAGGACGCTCAGAATCTGGGCGTAGGCACGCAACTGGATGGGAAGGCCGAGGATCTTGACCCGCAGGCTTTCCAGCGCCCCATCGGGCACGACGTCATCCTTCAGGTCCCGAAGCGACTGCCCCTCTCCCATCGGCAAAGCCACCAGGCGCTGCCCATCCGGTTCATCGGGATC
>JBCCRG010000025.1:0-15714 GCA_039208155.1 Bacteroidota bacterium
CCAGGGGCCGAGAATGGCAGCCAACAGGAAGGCAACTGAAACAATGCGCCACACTCGTATGAAGCGCTCGATGTCAGTACGAGTCTGCAGCATTGAGGCCGCTGCTAAAGGATTGAACGGGACGTGCTGTACTTCACACTTCGCACTTCGAACCTCCTACTTCCCTCACCAGTCGTTCTCGTCCTTCTCGACGCCCTCCTCGACGGGCACGGAGTAGGTGCCTGTGAAGCAGGCGGCGCAGTAGCGTCCGCGGCCGTCGTGGGCGGCATCGACAGCGCGCATCATGCCCTCGGCGGTGAGGTAGCCGAGCGAGTCCACGCCCAGCCACGCGGCGATGTCGTCCACGTTGTCAAACTTGTTGGCGAGCAGTTCGCCCTTGCTGGGGAAGTCCATGCCGTAGAAGCACGGCCACTTCACCGGCGGACTCGCCACGCGGAAGTGCACCTCGGCCGCGCCCGCATCGCGGACCATCTTGACGAGCTGCCGCGCCGTCGTGCCGCGCACGATGGAGTCGTCCACCATCACCACCACGCGGTCTTTCAGCACGCCCTCGACGGTATTGAACTTCGTTCGGACTTTCATCTCGCGCGCGCTCTGGCCAGGGGAGATGAAGGTGCGCCCGACGTAGTGGTTGCGGATCAGGCCGATCTCGTACTTGCACTTGCGGCCCATCTTGTTCGACTCGCTCACGAAGCCGAGCGTGGCCGTGTTCGACGAGTCCGGGACGGCGAAGACGATGGGTTTCTTCTCGCCCTTGCGGTGCTTCGGCACAGGCGCGTCGTGGGCGAGCATCTTGCCCATCTTGCGGCGCACCTTGTCGACCATCTCGCCGAAAATCTTCGAGTCGGGCCGCGCGAAGTAGACGTACTCGAAGATGCACTGGCTCACGCCGTTGGGGCGCGGCATGCAGACGCCGTTGAAGTGTTGCGCCTCGCCCGTCTCGGGATCGACGCAGGGCTGCGCTGCCATCGTGCCGCGCTCGATGGCCTCGCGGTCGATGACGAGGATCTCGCCGGGCTCGATGTCGCGGACGTACTCCGCGCCGATCAGGTCAAAGGCGCATGTCTCGGACGCGACGCACCACCCGGGGCCCGAGCGGCCGGGGGCGTCGAGCTTGCCGAGGGCGAGCGGGCGGAAGCCGTTCGGGTCGCGCACGGCGATGAGCGCGTCGTCGGTGAGGAGCACGAGCGAGAAGGCTCCCTCGCACTGGTGCAGCGCGTCGATCACGCGGGCCACGGGTCCCGTCTCGCGGCTCTGCGCGGCGAGGTGCAGGATCAGCTCCGAGTCCGATGACGTGGCGAAGAGCGTCCCGCGCGCCACCAACTCGTCGCGGAGGGCGCGGGCGTTGGAGAGGTTGCCGTTGTGCGCGAGCGCGAGGTTGCCCTCCTGGTAGTGGACGACAAACGGCTGGATGTTGGCCGGGTTGGTCGCCGAGCCGGAGGTCGAGTAGCGCGTGTGCCCGATGGCGCTGTCGCCGAGGAGTTGGTCGGTGAAGAGGCGCTCGTCCTCGAAGACGTCGAGCACGAGGCCGAAGTCTTTGTGCACCGGCATGACCTCGCGGCCCTTGGCCTCGTCGTAGGTGCTCGTCACGATACCTGCCGACTCCTGGCCGCGGTGCTGGAGCGCGTGGAGCCCGAAGTAGGTCAGCTTCGCCGCCTCCGGGTGGTTGAAGATGCCGAAGATGCCACAGTGGTCGCGTGGCTTGTCATCGCCGTCGGACGAGCGGGCGTCGACGGTGCGGGCGTCGTGTGCGTGGGAAGCCATGGGTAGGGACCGTCTGGCGTCAGGCCAAAAAGGCAAGGGTGGTGGAAGGGGAGATAAGCAGCAGGCGGCATGCAGGTCCATGAAATCTGGGCGGTGGGGATAGGTTGTCGATAACTATGGCGCCTCAGGGTTATGACGTGCGGCTGTCACCGGGTGTGGATATTTTTCAGGCGAACGAGGTTATGAACCTCCTGCCGGCCTGTCTAGATTGGCGTCGATCACACAGACGCCCGCCTCGCGACCCTCCCGTCACGCGGTGCGATCTGAGGGGTCGGCATCGGCACCGGCCGAGGCGCAGCAGGCTCGCTGTAACGAGCCCGTTGTGGTCGCTTCCGCAAAGCGGCGCCCTTCGGCGGATTCATGTACCCTAACCTTTAGGAGGCCACAACTATGGCACGCGGAGTAAACAAAGTCATCCTCATCGGCAACCTCGGGTCGGACCCCGAACTGCGCTACACGGGCAGCGGCACCGCCGTCTGCAACTTCTCGCTCGCCACGTCCGAGACCTACAAGGACTCGAACGGCGACCTAGTCGAGAAGACCGAGTGGCACCGGATCGTGACCTGGGCGCGCCTCGCGGAGATCTGCGGGGAGTACCTCAAGAAGGGCCGCCAGGTCTACATCGAGGGCTCGCTCCAGACCCGCCAGTGGGAGGACAAGGACGGCAACACCAAGTACACCACCGAGATCAAGGCGCGCGAGATGCAAATGCTCGGCTCCCGCGACGGCGGTGACATGGGCGGCGGCGACTACAACGGGGGCGGCAATCGCCGTCCGCAGGCGTCGCGGCAGTCCAACGGGGGAGGCAATCGCGGCGGCAACCGTCCGCAGCGGCAGCCTGCCCCCGCCGGGGGCGGCGACGACTACTCGTTCACCCCGGACGACGACCTGCCGTTCTAATCGCACCACCTGGGCTCGCCCCAGGACGTGTACGATCCGCGCGCGGGCGCTGGGCTCCGGCTCAGCGCCCGCGCCCTGTTTGGCAGAGGCACCCGCTCGGTCAAACAACCTGCCTCTCGGGTTGCCAAGTGCATTCATCTCCGGAGACCAACAGCCAAGAGCTGCGAGCCCAGACCCGGCCCGGTAGTCCTAGCTCGACTGCATGTGCTCCCGGGTCTGAACTACACCTCCGCCGTCCCGAACGCCTTCGTCACGCGCGTACGCACTTGCTGTGCCTCATCGCGAAGCGCGGCGAGCTCGGCGTCAGCGCCGGCGAGTCGGCTGCGCTCCTCCGTCACGAGCGTCTCGACCGGCTGCACGAGCGTCTGTACGCGCGCGAGTGCCTCGTTGGTCTCCTGGTCGAATGTCGTCTTGAGTGCCTCGCGGAGGTTGGTGCGCAGACGGCCAACCTGGGCTTCGAACTCGCGGATCGCCTTGCGCTTCTGGCGGGGAAGAATGAGAAAGCCCAGCGCGCCGATGGCTGCAGCGGCGATGAGCCCGCCCGTCACGTCGAGGGCGGCGGTCGTCGCCACGACGGTTACGATCAGGCCGATCCCAGCCGCGGTGCCGAGTCCGCCGGCGAAGAGTGTCGCGGCGGAGCGGGCGTTTTCGAGGATGCGGCGGGCCTCTTCCTGCAGGTTGGTCCCGTCGAGCGTGCGGCGGGCCTCGCGGGCGACGGCGGTGAAGACCTCGTCGCGGTTGTAGAGGAAGGCATCCTCGCGCGCGGGAGCCCCAGACGTTGCGTGGCGGCGCTTCTGGTCCGCGAGGTGCGTGTAGGTGTCGTTCCAGAGATCGAGGACCGTGCGCAGAAGCGCGTCCACGGCCTCGCCCATGCGCGCCTCGATACGCGTCTCGGCGTCGCGGAGCACCTGGCGCTGGAACTCCTCCTTGAACTTGTCGCGGTCGCGCAGCAGCCCCAGCTTCGAGGCGCGGATGGAGTCGTCGAGGAACTGCCGTCCGCGCTGCTCCAACTCCAGCAACTCGCGATCGACGGCCGTGAGGGCTTGGTCGGTGGTGGCTGCGAGCGCCGTTTCCTGGCGGCTGAACCGCTCGCGGAGGCGGTCGAGGCCCGCCGCGTCGTCGTCCAGCACGGCGCGGCGCTCCGCGAGGCGCTCCTCTGCATGGCCGAAGAGTTGCCGCGCGGCATCGAGCGGGGCGTGGAGCTTGAGCGCGAAGCGCGTGCGGTCGGTGAGCGTATCGGTCAGGTACGTCTCGAAGGGGGCGAAGCGGCTCGCGGGCCAGCGCGGATCGCTCGTGTAGCTCCCAGCAGCGTCCTGCTTCGCCTTGAGCGCGAGGCGGGCCGCGACGGGGAAGACCCTCGGCGAGAAGCCCATCAGCCGCTCCGTGCCCTCTCGGACGTGCGCGAGCACCTGCGCCAGGGCTCCCTCCGGGTCCTCGCTCCCGTCGTCAGCGAGGTCCGCCTTGTTGAGCACGAACACAAGCTGCTTGCCCCACGTGTCGCGGATAAAGCCGAGGAACGTGCGCTCCGAGTCGGAGAGCGGACGGTCGTAGCTCGTTACGAACACGACGAGGTCGGCGCGCGGTACGAAATCCTCCGTGAGCGCCTGGTGCTCCTGCACGATAGAATTGGTACCCGGCGTATCGACGAGCGTGAGGCCGCGCAGGAAGCCGGCGGGGAGGCGGCGCTCCGTGACGAAGGGACTCCGGCGGTGCGTCTCGGCCCGCTCACCGTGGCGCAGCACCGTGATCTTGTCAGTCGTCGGCACCGGACCTTCCTCCATCACGACCTCGCCAAAGAGCGCATTGATGACGGTCGACTTGCCCGCGTTGAACTCGCCGACCACGACGACGAGGAAGAGGTCGGAGAGGTTGTGGGCGACGTCTTCGAGTCGCGTGGTGGTCGCGGTGTCCGCATCCACTGAAGTCAGAAGCGCGGCAAGGCGATCAAGCAGCGCACGTTCGGCGGCGAGGAGTGCGTCGGCCTGGGACGAGAGGAGAGCCATGTCGCGGAGCGCACCGGAACGGCGCGGTTTGATGAATTGACGAGTTCCAAGCTAGGCTTGGAAGTGTCGAGGGTACCATTGTAAGTTGGCAAATCGGTGGCGTCCCGCGCGCCTCTGCTCCTGAGACGCGGGGCTCGCACGCCCGTGTCCTGCACGATGAAGCCCCGCAGAGGAACCGGCGCGTCCGCGCCCCGGTCCGACCCGAGGCCCCGTCCCACCCCCACTTCCCCGACTTTCTCTCAACCAGAGGATCTACCCCATGCTCAATTTGGCACTTGTGGCTTTGCTCTCCGGATCGCTGCTGCTCGGCAGCCCGGACGGCGAGAAGCCTGATGGCACCAAGGACGCCTCCACCACCCAGCAGGCCTCGAGCGAGGCCTCGTCTGAGTCCGTCGTCGTCGTTGGCGACTCGGATGAGGAGGACATCATCAACGACACCTTCACGCTCGGGCGTTCGGCCGACGAAGCTCCGGTCAAGCTCTGGGTCAGCTACGCCTACAGCGTCCTCAGCGAGGTCTACGACGCCGACGGCACGGAGATCGATTTCGAGGCCAGCGGGTTCGTGCCGGGTGAAGTCACCGCCCAGCGCATCTACGTTGGCGCGCAGATCAACCTGATCAATTTCCCCCGCTTCAAGTTCGGCGGCGGCGCGCAGCTCGGCCTGGGCCAGAACGTCTTCGAGGTGTCGAACGGCACCAGTCAGTTCCCGGTGGTCACGCCGGTGGGGGTGACGTTTGGTGACGTGCCGTACTCCGAGATCGAGACGGCGTTTGGCCTCCAGTCGATCAAGCTCTACGGCATGCTCCAGGGCAAGACGCTCGGCCTCCACGGCGGTTACATCATCGACCTCGGCGAGGAGCGTGAGTTCACGACGGACAACATCTCGAACGTAGCAGGTGTCCAGGGCGGCACGGCGACCGGCATCACCCGTCGCTCGAACTTCGACTTGACCGATCAGCAGGACGCCATCTTCTTCGGTGCCGACTTCGACTACCCGGCCAACTGGATCCGTCTCTTTGGCGGCATCGACTACTTCATGATCCTCGAGAACGACGTGGAGAGTCGCCTGTCCGTCGTCAACCCGCTCGACGGCACGGTTGCGCTGCAGCAAGACGGCGAAGAGCGCCTCGACGATGGCAACGACCTGATCGTGATGAAGGCAGGCATCGGCTTCCGCGTCTCGTTCTTCGAGATTGGCGCGGCGGCCCAGATCCGCACGCAGCTCGAGCGCACGGTCGCAAGCGAGGGCCTGCAGAACCAGCGCGGCATCCCCGCCAGCGGCGGCCACAACGGCTCGCTCATCCCCTACCTCATCATCCGCCCGCCCAACTTCCCGGCTGCCCTCTCGCTCAAGGGCGCTGTGCAGCGCGAGTACGCGGACTACGGCTACGCGCTCGGCGGCGGCAATGACCTGAAGACCGACTTCGGCTTCACGGCCACGCTGAGCGTCGGCTTCAACTAGGACGCCCTCGCAGCCCACTCCGGGCGAAGTCTGACGGGGCCGTCTGGCATGTTATGCCGGACGGCCCCTCGTTTTGGGAATGCCCCGCACACACAGGCCATGCATCTACCCCGCTTGCTTCTGGCGTTTGTCCTAAGCGCGTTGCTCGTGGGGGGCAGCTGTGCGCCTGCGCCGGTTCGCGCGGACAGCAGTACCAGCACCGCCGAGGTGCGCAGTGCGCTCCGGGCGCTCGCAGAGGGTGGGTCCGATCAGGCCGACCGCGTGTCCTATGCCGCGCAGCGCCTGGAGCGCTACCGCCTCGTCCCAGGTGCAGGAGGACGGTTCGTGCGGCCCCTCCCGTCCGACTCCGACTCAACCGTGGGGCACGTGCTCAGCTACGTGCCAGGGCGCGACGCCACACAGCGAGCCGACCTCGTCGTTCTGGCGGGCAACCTGGAGGGAGCAGCAGGCGCCGCCGTGCTGACGGTGGCCCACCGTCTCGCGCAGCAGGGCAGGTACCAGCAGGTCCCTGGCCCTACAGTCCTCGTCGCGCTCTGGGCTGCGCCGCGCACAGGTGCTCAGGGATTTGAAGACCTGGCGGCGCTCCCAAGCTGGGCGGCAGACCGCGTGACGCGCATCGTCTATGCCGCTCCAGACACAATGGAAGCCCAAGCCGTGCGCTCGGTGCTCTCGCCCTTCGAGCAGGCGACATTCCAGGTCGTCGGGCCGCCTCAGGACGGGCGGACGGGCGCGAGCACGCAGCTCGAAATGGAGCAGGCACGCCGCGCGGAGGCGGTGCTGCGCTGGGCAGACGCGCTCACCGAGGCGATGCTCGCCGAGCCGTATGACCTGACCACGACTTCGTCCTCTGCGGTGCCTCCTCCCTGACGCGACACCACCACCACGCGAACGGTGGGTCCCGACTTACACGGCCATGACGCCTATTCTCCTCACCGACACGGTCACGACCGACCTTGACCGCGCCCTGCACTACGCGTTGCTATGGGGACACGAGGGCCTCGCCATCCGCACCTTCGGGCGCCACGGGGAACGCATACCGTACGTCAACGAGGCTAAGCTGAAGCGGCGCCTGGACGAGCATGACCTACCGCTCGTCGCCGTCGAGCCGGGGCTGTTCGAGGGCGCAGCGGGCGACCGGGTGCAGGCGCTGACCGACCTCGGTGCACTGCCGGAGACACTGTCGTTCTGCGTACGCTTCGGCTGTCGCTTGGTGCTCGTCGGCGCGCTCGCGGCAGACTCCGAGACGTCGCCGGTTGCCGGGGCCGAGGTGCTGCGCAGGGCTGGCGAAGCGGCGGCGAAGCAGGGGGTCGTGTTAGGCGTGCGCAATCAGGCGGGCACGGCCTGCGCGGGAGGAGCTGCGCTCGCTGCCCTGCTAGCCGAGGTCGCTCACCCGAATGTGCGCGCGGCCTGGAGCCCGGTCGAGGCGCTGGTCGCAAAGCGCGACCAGGCAGCCAGTCTCAAGGCCGACGCGCATGCGGTAGGGCCTCATGCAGCCCTCGTGGTGGTGCGCGACGGGCGCGGTGCAGGTGGCGTCTGGACCGAAGCCATTCCCGGCGAGGGCACTGTGGGATGGGAGAACCACCTCCAGATCTTGCACGACGGTGGTTTCAACGGACCGTGCTGTCTCGAAGTCCACGGAGAGCCAGCCGGGCCGTTTGGGCTGCGCGCAACCACGAGCCTCGTCCAACTGCAACGCAGGGCTATCGACTGATGCGTACGCTGCGGGCGAGGTCGAGGAGTGCGGTGCGGATACCGTCGTCGCTCCAGAGGCGGCGGGGCGCGTCGATGCGGAGGGCGTAGAACGAACCGCCTCGCGTGTAGAGCGCGTAGCCACGACGCCCGTCGTAGGCATACGACACCGCTGCTCCGCTTGCGGCGCCGAGCAGGGCCCGGTCGGCAGGCTCGATGCGGTAGGACGAGTCGAGCCCGCGCAGCAGCTGGCCGCGTAGCCAGCGCTCTTGCTGGAGCCGGTTGAGTCCAGGCACGACCTCGACGGCGATCCGTGCTCCCCGGTACGCGCTCGTGTCGGCACGCTCCTCGGCCACGACGAGTAGGCTCCCCTGCTGCTCACGCGTCGTCGGGTCACTGGCCCACCCAGCGGGCAGCGTCAGCGTCACGCCGCTGACCACAACCGTGCGCGCCTCTGGACCCACGTTTGCGCTGTCGGACGAGGACTGTGCCAAGAGCACAGAGGCCGAGGCTAGGTAAAAGGACAACGTGACGGCGAAGCAAGACAGGAGACGACGCATGGGTCTACGGGCAGGTGTTGAAGGAGCATCGCACGGATTAGCAACAAAGCATGTGCCGGGCTTCTGGTCCATGGTGCCCTGGGACCTCGGCAGGCGTTTCCGTTCGGGCGCGGTTGAACCCAGCGGTCTCGTGCGCGAACTTAACAGCGTTCTGCTGCGCCGAGCCGCTGCCATCTCCCCCCCATTCCGTGCTCTTTTCGCAACCATGACCGCAACGACCCAGGCTCCCTACGAAACCCAGATCACCTCCACCGCCGAGCTGGACAGCCTCGTCGAGGGCTTGCAGGAGCGCGCGTCGGCATGGCTGGAGGTGCCACTGCGCCGGAAGATCGACTACGTGCAGCGTATGGTTGATGGGGTAGCGGCGGTCTCGCCACGCATGGTCGCCGCCGCAGTCGAGGCCAAGGGGATGGAGCCCGGCGACCCACGTGCGGCCGAAGACTGGATAGCGGGACCGGTCATCATCCTGCGTACCCTGCGCATCCTCAAGGAGACGATGGAGCAGATCGAGGCCACGGGCCGGGTCGGCATTGAGCCGCACCAGGTGCACACGCGGCCCGACGGGCAACTCGTCGTCGATGTGATGCCGGAGGGGGCGTATGACCGCATCCTCTACAACGGCGTCACGGCAGAGGTCTGGCAGCAGCCGCACGTGACGCGGCTCAACCTCGACGCGCATCTCGGTGGTGTCCTCACCAAGCCTGCGACGGCCGAGCCCAAGGTGGCGCTTGTTCTGGGCGCGGGCAACGTGGCCTCGATTGGCCCGCTCGACGTGATGACGAAGCTGTTTCACGAAGGCCAGGTCTGCCTGCTCAAGTGGAACCCTGTCAACGACTACCTCGGGCCGTTCTTCGCCGAGGCGTTCGCTGACGTCATCCGCGACGGCTTCCTCCAGATGACCTACGGTGGGGCCGACGTCGGTGCCTACCTCGTGGAGCACCCCGGCATCGACGAGATTCACATCACCGGCAGCGCGCGGACGCACGACGTGATCGTGTTCGGGCCCGGCGAGGAGGGGCAGCGGCGGAAGGCCGAGAACCGTCCCCGCCTGCAGAAGCGCATCACGAGCGAATTAGGCAACGTGACGCCCATCATCGTGATGCCTGGCGCGTGGAACCGGGCGGACCTGCAGTTCCACGCCGAGAACGTCGCGACGATGATGACGCAGAACGGCGGCTTCAACTGCAACGCGGCCAAGGTTCTCGTCACCCACGCCGACTGGCCGCAGCGCCAGGCTTTCCTCGACCGCCTCCGCGGGGTGCTGCGCGACTTGCCGGGGCGCCCTGCCTACTACCCTGGCGCGCTCGACCGCTTCCGGCAGTTCGTCGACACCTACCGGCACGCGGACCTCCTCGGGCCCGGCGCTGTGCCACCGACGCTGATCCCTGATGTCGACGAGGAGAGCGCCGACCCGCTCGCGTTCGAGATGGAAGCGTTTTGCCAGGTCACGGCCGAGGTGGCACTGCCGGGTTACAGCCCCGCCGACTTCCTGAAGCGCGCGGTTGCGTTCTGCAACGACCGCCTGATGGGGACGCTCGCCGTCGGGATCATCGTGGATGAGAAGACGGCATACGAGCTCAGCGAGGCGGCGTACACGCTTGAAGACGCCATCGGCCACCTGCGCTATGGAGGCATTGCCCTCAACCTCTGGCCCGGGGTCAACTACGGCCTCGGCACGACCCCTTGGGGCGCCTTCCCGGGGCACACGCTCGACGACATCCAGAGCGGCATCGGCGTCGTGCACAACGCGAAGCTGTTCGACGCACCGCAGAAGTCGGTCGTCCGCGCGCCCTTCCGCTACCTCCCCAAGCCGCCGTGGTTCGTCACGCACGCCCACGGAGCGGAGGTGGGAGAGCGCATCGCCGACTTTGAAGCGGCCCCGAGCCTGCTCAAGGTGCCGGGTATTCTGTCGTACGCCGTGCAAGGGTAGCGGGGGACGCATCGGGCCAGACAGGCCCGTCGGCGGTGCGAACGTACCAGCGGTGCGTGCGTAAGAGCCGAGCCTTTCTCTCGCCCTCGCTCGTCTCCCCGTCTCCGCATGAACCCTGACGAACGGCTGCCGCTCTTCCCACTCGGCATCGTCGTGTACCCCGGCGAGCCGGTGCCGCTGCACATCTTCGAGTTTCGCTACCGCGAGATGGTGCGGCTGTGCCTGGAGGAGCAGCGCGCGTTCGGTATCGTGCTCATGAGCGACGCGAAGCTGGCGCAGGTCGGCTGCACCGTGCGCATCGAGCGCGTGCTCAAGCGCTACGACGACGGCCGCTCGGATATCCTCTGCCGGGGTGAGCAGCGCTTCCGCATCGCGCAGGTCTACCGCGAGAAGCCGTACCTGACCGCCGCCGCCGTCGGGTTCGAGCCGGACGGGGCTGGCGTCGCCGATGCCGACACGGCCGCGCGCGAGCGCCTCATCACCCAGCACATGAAGCTGCTGGAGATAGCCGGGGAGGAGATTCGCCCGACCGCCTACCAGACGGCCACGCCGATCTCGTTCGTGGTAGCGCGCAACGCGGGGCTCGAACTCGACCAGAAGCAGGATCTCCTGGAGATGCTGACCGAGAAGGAGCGCCTCGCGTTCTTGACAGAGCACTTGGAGTCGCTCCTCAAACGGGTCAGCGTGATGAAGGAGGTCAAGCGCCGCGCCCAGGGCGACGGCTACGCAGGCAGCCTGCCAAGTCTGGAGTGAGGCCGTGCAGCGGTGAAGCCGTGGGTACTTTGCACGGTTCACTGCAACCCGGCGTCACTGCAACCCGGCGTCACTGCAACCCGGCGTCACTGCAACCCCGAATCACTCCTCCATGACCTCTCTCGGCGGCTACACGCTCCACGCGATTGAAACGGGCCGCTTTGGCCTCGACGGCGGCGCGATGTTCGGCATCATCCCGCGCGCGCTCTGGTCCCGGCACGCCGAGCCCGACAGCCAGCACCGCATCCCGATGGGCATGCGCTGCCTCCTGCTCGAAGGCCACGGCCGGCTCATCCTCATCGACAACGGGCTCGGGGACAAGTACGACGAGAAGTTCGGGCGCATCTACGCGGTGGACTACGCCCACTCGGAGCTGCACCGCTCGCTGCGCGCTGCGGGTTTTGATGCGAGCGAGGTCACCGACGTCGTGCTCACGCACCTGCATTTCGATCACTGCGGCGGCTCGACGGTCCGCGATGCCGACGGGCGGCTGCGGCTCGCCTTCCCGAACGCCACCCACCACGTCCAGGCGACGCACTGGGCGTGGGCGCACGAGAGCCCGCGCGAGCGCGCCTCATTCCTCGCCCATAACCTCGATCCGCTCGCGGACTCAGGCCAACTCCACCTGCTCACCACGAAGCACGCGGGGCCTGGGGCGCTGCTCCCGCACATCGACCTGCTGACGGTGGACGGGCACACACGCGGGCAGCAACTCGTCAAGGTCAGCGCAGAGACTGGGGGAGGAGGGGAGACGCTGCTCTTCGCCGCCGACCTGCTCCCCACGGCGGCGCACGTGCCGCTGCTCTGGATCATGGCCTACGACGTGAACCCGCTCGATACGCTCGCGGAGAAGACCCAGCTACTCGCCCAGGCTGCCGACGAGGAATGGCGCGTGTTTTTCGAGCACGATGCGGCCGTGGCGACCGGGCGCATCGTGCGCACGGAGCGCGGCGACTACGCCGTGGCCGAGCCAACGCCAACGCTCTAGCAGAGCGGAGACGCGCCCGATCCAAACGAAGAGGAGGCGGGCCCAGCACGGCATACGCTTTGCTGCATGGACAGATCGTCCACTCGCGGTGACGCCGAGGGCCTCGAAACTGACGCGTTCGGCCCTCTGCGACCACAGGGGACTACGATTCTTCCGCCGTGACCACCTTTTTGCGCTGCGCTGCGCCCGACGCCCTATGGCTTCGTCCTCGCCCGCCCGTGCTGCGATCCCGATCCTGGTGCTCGCGCTGGTGCTGCTCGGCGGCGTCGCTGGGACCTTCGTGGCGATGGACTGGAACGCGAACGCAAAGGAGCAGGCCGCGACACTCGAACGCGAGACCGGGCTCTTCCTCGCCGCCGTCGAGAGCGGAGCTCCGTCTCTCGAAGAGATGGCCGAGCGGTACTTCGAGGCGAGTGGCTCCGATTCGTTGCTGGAGGCGACACCCTCGCTCTATGTCGTCGACCGCGATGGGGGGGCACAGCTGATCTACCGCCCACCCGCCGACGGTATCCGAGACGCTGCAGAAGAGGCCATCGACTGGCGGATGCACCAAGCCGCGTCCGAGTCCGACCCGGTCCAGACGGTTCGTCTCAACGAGCAGGACTTCATGGTTGCCATGCGGTCGGCGCGTAACGGACGAGCCCACCTCGCGCTCGTCGCCCCGGTAGCGACAGCATCACGCGGAACGATGCTCGGTCTGGCCGGCGCCCTCGTGCTAGGTGGCTGGGCGGTGCTCGCCGCGCTCGTGTGGGGCACCGTGAGCCGCTCCGGACGCCGTCCGCTGGTCCGGATCGGCGAGCTCGCCCGACAACTCGCCACGGACATCGACGACGAGCCCGACCCCGACGCCCTCGCAGCGATGCGGACGGATGCGGAGCGGGAGATCGGCGACGTGGCTGAGCCGCTCTTCTTGATGGCCAACTCGCTCGGGATGCTGCGCAACCAGCGCGACGAGGCGCGCGCGCACCTCAACGCCCTCTTTCAGGTCCATTCCAGCTACGTGTTGCTCGTCACGCTCGACGGCACCATCGTCGATGCGAACCCGGCCTTCTATGCCGTCAGTGGCCTTCCGCACGAGACCGTACGCGGTGCACCCCTGTCGATGCTCGACGAGATCATGCCGCTCGAACCGGTCCTCAAGCTCGCGAAGCGCAGCCAGAGCGAGGGGGCCGCGTTCGCAGACATCGACTATGCCATCAAGGGCCGCGACGACACCACGCGCCCGCTGAAGCTGTCGCTGCTCGCCGTCCGCGCCGACGGCCGCCCGGCCGTGCTGATCGTTGCCACGGACAAGATGAAGGAGCGGACGCTCGAACGCCAGATCGAGTCCTTTGCCGACTCGCTCGACCTCATGGTCGACAAGCGGATGGAGGAGCTGGCAAGCGGACAGGAGCGCGTGGATGCGCTGGTGGCAGCGACTGGGGCTGTGCTGATGGCCTTCGACCGCGTAGGCGCGACGCGCCGCTGGAACAAGGCCGCTGAGCAGTTGACGAGCCTCACGCTCGCCGAGATGGCGCACGTGGACGCCCTCACCCAAGCCCTCGGCCTCGATGAAGAGGACCGGACCCTGTTCAGCACCTGGTTCTTCGACGACGAGGCGACGCCGTGCGTCGTGACCGTGCACGCAGGCACCCGCGACGCGGCGCTCTACGCCTGGCGACGCGCCCACCTCGACATTGGTGAGCAGAGCGAGCGGCGCGTCCTTGTCGGCGTGGCCTTGCCGCCTTTCGCCGACCAGAGCCCAGCATCGGCAGCACCATCCGCACTCCCGCACCCCCTCGCGGCGCTGGACGACGTGGAGGCGCTGACCGAGGAACTCGAGACCGCAGTCGACATGCAGGCGCTCGCACGCGACCGCCTCCAGGCGCTCGTCGGCGAACTCGGGGCTCCGCTCGACTCCATGCGGACCTACACGCTCCGTCTCCAGAGTATGCCCGCCGAGATGCCCGCCGAGGCGCAGACGTGCCTCCAGATGATCGACGGGGCTGCGCAACTCATCGAAACCATCGTCGGGCGCGCGGCCGACCAGGTCGCTGAGCCGGTCGAGGATCTAGGCGCAGACCCCTCGTCGTCGAGCGGCGACGCGCTTCCTGACTCGTTCCTGAGCGGCGACATGCTTGGGCCCCCACTGTCCACAACGCCTGTGGAAAACAGCTAGGCATCGCCTTATGATTTCTTTAGCTTGGTACGGAGCGTTGACTATCGGCTACACGTAAACCCAAACGCGCGACCACACCGCACCGGCTCGAAGTATGCTTCGCGCTGGTCTCGCTGACCGTTTGGTCCTGCCGACTCCAACGCCTCCCTCCATTTTCCCGTGTGCTTGGGCCCTCCCCTGAGGCCCTCCCCATCACCCAGCACCTTCACCCATGCCCTTGCTACCGCATGCTGCTGCGCGCAGTCATACCAACGTATTGCTCATCGATGGCGACGACGAGGCGGCGCAGCCCGTGAAGCGGTGGCTGCAGCACATGCTGCCGACCGCCGATATCGCCCACTGCCGCTCCGTGGCCGACGCCCAGCACTACCTCGGGATCGCGGTCGTTGACCTGATCCTCTCGTGCGACGAGTTGCCTGACGGAAGCGGCCTGGATGTGCTCCACCTCGTGCGGGAGCAGCAGATTGCCGCGCCGGTCGTGGTGCAAGCATCCGTGTGGCACGACACCACTGAGGCGGCGCTCCGCGACGCTGGCGCGCTCGACGTGGCCCACACGCCTGACACCGAGGGGCGGATCGCGCAACTCCGCACGTTGTTCGGGACCTCCCCGGATGGTCAGTCTGGCGACGAGCCGCTCGCCGTTGCCAGTGGCGAGATCGGTCACCTGCGTGGTCTCATGCGGGCGCTTTGCACTGAGGTGGGCCGCGTGACCCACGACGTCAACAACCCCCTCACGACCATCTCGGGCAACGCCCAACTGTTGGGCGAGATCGGACGCGCGATGGACCTCGACCCCATGCTCATGCAAGCCATCGACGACATCGCGATGGCGAGCCAGCAACTCACCGGCGAGCTCGACAAGCTCACACGGCTCAAGCAGCACCTCCGTCAGCACGTCGGGCACGAGGTCGCGCTGCCGAACTAGCGGCCGTTTATACGTCCGACGCATTCCGCACGAGGCGGCCTGAGGTTCCGGGCCGCCTCGGTTGCGTTGGGGTCCTGTGCATCGCCCTCATCGGGCCCAGGCCGGAGAAGGCCCGGGCGGAGTGGGGATGAGTCGATCCGTGCTCGGATGAAAATGGCGAGGACGGAGAGGGGGTGGAAGAATATACCGGGTAGAAATGAGTGCAGAAGTGTGACAGAGAGCCTCATTGAAGGGGCTAGCGCAGTCACATGTAGACAAAACGAAACAGCAGCCTAAAGCAAAGGGGGGCTGCTCCGATACCTGAGGCAAGCCGAACGACCCACCATTGCGGGCCCGGCGGCGACTGTTTCCCACGCCTTCTCCGTATCGAGCCATGCCCTCCGTTCCCATGAATCCGTCCCACGAACTCGAGCACATCGAGCGGGCGGCCGACCACCTCGGGGCCCTCCCCGAAGCCCAGCGCCGCCGGTGGCTCCGCGCGGTCGCGGCCATGGACAAGGCCCGTGTCTACGACGCCTTCCTCGAGTTCAACGAGCTCCTGAAAGACCCAGCCCTCGACGCCATCGGACGCACGCACGTCCA
>JBCCRG010000026.1:0-15682 GCA_039208155.1 Bacteroidota bacterium
AGTGACTAGATCTGAGCGGAGGCAGCACCCCCTACTCCCCACTCTCTACACCCCACAACACTATCCCACGGAGCCTTCGAGTTGGACGGAGAGGAGCTTCTGAGCTTCGACAGCGAATTCCATCGGGAGCTTCTGGAGGATCTCCTTGGCGTAGCCGTTCACGATCAGGTTGAGCGCGTCCTGCTCGGTGAGCCCGCGCGCCTTGCAGTAGAACATCTGATCTTCGCCGACCTTCGAGGTGGTGGCCTCGTGCTCGACTTTCGCCGTGCGGTTGTTGATCTCGATGTAGGGGAAGGTGTGCGCGCCGCACTGGTCGCCGATGAGGAGCGAGTCGCACTGCGAGAAGTTGCGCGCGTTCTTGGCGTTCTTGAGCACCTTCACCTGGCCGCGGTAGGTGTTGTTGGATCGCCCCGCGGAGATACCCTTCGAGATGATCGTCGAGCGCGTGTTCTTGCCGATGTGGATCATCTTGGTGCCCGTGTCGGCCTGCTGGAAGTCCTTCGTGAAGGCCACCGAGTAGAACTCGCCCACGGAGCCGTCGCCCTTGAGGATGCAGGACGGGTACTTCCACGTGATCGCGGAGCCCGTTTCGAGCTGCGTCCAGGTGATCTTGGAGTTACGCCCCTCGCACATGCCACGCTTGGTGACGAAGTTGTAGACGCCGCCCTGGCCGTCCTTCGAGCCGGGGTACCAGTTCTGGACGGTCGAGTACTTCACCTCGGCGTCGTCCATCGCGATGATCTCGACGATGGCGGCGTGGAGCTGGTTCTCATCGCGCATCGGTGCCGTGCAGCCTTCGAGGTAGGAGACGTAGCCGCCCTCCTCGCAGATGAGCAGCGTGCGCTCGAACTGGCCCGTGTTGGCCTCGTTGATGCGGAAGTAGGTCGAGAGCTCCATCGGGCAGCGGACGCCCTTCGGGATGTAGCAGAACGACCCATCGGAGAAGACGGCCGAGTTGAGCGCGGCGAAGAGGTTGTCCGTGTAGGGGATCACCGAGCCCATGTACTTGCGCACGAGCTCCGGGTGCTCCTGGACGGCCTCGGAGAACGAGCAGAAGATGATGCCCTGCTCGGCGAGCTCCTTCTTAAATGTGGTCGCGACGGAGACGGAGTCCATCACGGCGTCCACGGCCACGCCCGCGAGGGCGGCCTGCTCGCGGAGCGGGATGCCGAGCTTCTCGAAGTCGGCCAAGATCTCCGGCGGGACGTCGTCGATGGAGTCGTAGCGCGGCTTCTTGCCGGGCGCGGCGTAGTAGTAGGCGTCCTGGAAGTCAATGTTGGGGATCTCCAGGAGCGCCCAGTCGGGGACCTCGCCGTCGAGGTCGGCGAGCATCTTCTCGAAGTGGCGGTAGGCCTTCAGGCGCTCCTCGCGGAGCCAGTCGGGCTCGCCCTTCTGGTCGGAGATGAAGTGGATCGTTTCCTCGGACAAGCCCTTGGGAGCCTTGTGGGACTCAACCTCCGTGGTAAAGCCGTACTTGTAGCCCTCCTGGGAGACGTCCTCGAAGAAATCGTGTTCGGTGTAGGTGCTCATGGTCGGTGAGACGAAGTTCCTGGGGTGCCTGCGCTCAAAGGCGGTCTGGGGTCCCTATGGTCTGGGATCTGCGTCCGTGGTCCGGAGCTTGGGCCACCCAGACGGTGTGTCGGGATGCAGCGTCGGGGCGCAGAGGAGCGAGCGCGGAGGTGGTCTGAGGCGGTCCGTACGACCGTTTTCAGGGCGGTGGCGATACCGAACAGGCTGAGAGGGGTTCCCCCATAAACACGTCCCGCCGGTGGGTTCATGGAAGGCACATGCCCTATCGCGTCAACTGCCAAATCGGTCTAAACGGTCAGAGAAGATAGAAGGGAGGGAGAGCCCAGCGAAACCGGGCAAACCCCGATTCGTTGGGGAAATCGCGGCATGCGGTGCTGTCCAAAACGTGGCCCGCTGACCGCGCCTCCACCGTTGTCCTCACGTTCCCGCTGACCATGTCTGCTGTGATCGATAGCCCAGACGAAGCCGCCATCCAGATCACCGACCGCGCCGCGGCTAAGCTCCGCGCCATCGCCGAGCAGGAGGGCGTGGACAAGGACGCCGCCTACCTCCGCGTGGCCGTCGTGCCGGGCGGCTGCTCGGGGCTGACCTACGACCTCGGCTGGGACACCACCCGCCGCGACGAGGACGAGCTGCTTGAAGCCTACGGCCTCCGCATCATCTTCGACCTGAAGAGCTTCCTCTACTTCGAGGGCTCCACGCTCGACTTCTCAGACGGGCTCGAAGGACGGGGCTTCCACTTCGAGAACCCGCAGGCGACGCGCACCTGCGCCTGCGGTGAGTCGTTCTCGCTCTGATGCCCTTCGCCGTGATGTCTCGTTGCTGTGAGGCCCCGCACACGGATGCCCCAGGCTCGTTCCACCTGAGTATGCCTCCGCGATTCTGAAGCGCGCCGCGATGCCAGCAGAGTCCGTTCACACGCTGGAACCGCACGAGCGCCTGCGCGCCCGCTACGATGCCATCTGGGCCGATGCTCGCCCGGTCGTTGAGGCTGGCAAGGTCCGCATCAACCCATTTCTTCGGGACGAGGTGGAGGACACGCGTCGCGGCCTCACACTAGCCGCCCGCATCGCACCGGGGCCGCGCGCAGCGCTGCTAGCTACACTCGCGGAGTTGGCGGAAGACGAACCCGGGGTCTACGTTTACCCTGAGACGAGCCTCCACGTCACCGTCCAGTCGCTCGTGCAGGTGCAGGATGATGCGCAGCCGATGCTCGCGCTCCGCGACGACTTCCTTGATGCGGTACGTGCCGTCTTGCGTCGCTCGCCCCCGTTTGGTCTCGTCTGCTGGGGCTTGACGGGCTCGCGCGACGCGGTGCTGTTGCAAGGATTCCCAGCGGATGAGGCCCTTGATCACCTCCGCGCAGCCCTCCAGGGCACGCTGGAGCGTGTCGGGCTTGCACAGGCGCTCGATGACCGCTTCCCTACAGCCATCGCCCACGCGACGGTGGCACGGTACCGCGCTCCGCTCCGGGATCCCGCCGGCTTCGCGGCACGCATCGACGCGCGCCGTCAGACCGGCTTTGGCACCATGACCGTCACCGAAGTCGAGGCAGTCGAGACGGACTGGTTCATGACGCCTGGCCTCACGCGTGTCTGCGAGCGGTTTGTCCTCGGGTAAGCACAGAGGAGGGTACAGGGGCGGCCCTCGAAGCAGGGATTACAGGAAGTAAAGGCGCTCGTGTAATCGGAACCTCCTGGGTGGTCCTCGTGGCGGTGGAGCGGTGATAAGCGAGGGCGGGGCCGTACGAAAACCGTCGAAACGGAGTGGTTGACGGCGATTTGAGGCGGGCGGGGCAACTCGGCACAGCATTCGCCCAGGACTGCACTGACTGCTTTTCGTGGCGCAGCCGGTTTCACCGTGCGCGCGGCCTACCGCCGCACGCCGAGCGCGCTCTCGTTGCCTCGCCAGGTATCTCCACTCCCGATCATGCCTCGTATTCTCTACCGTCCCGCCCTGCTCCTGAGCACCTTGCTCGGGGTCGTCCTGTTTGCGGGCGGGTGCGACTCCCTCACCGAGCTCGACTCGGTCACCGTCACCGGGCGGGTCATCGACCAGAACGGCACCCCCATCGAGGGCGCCAAGGCCAAAATCGCCGCCGACCAGTTTGTCCGCCAGGTCGACACCGACTCGGCTGGTGTTTACACCTTCACGTTTGAGCTCAGCGAGGCGCTGGGCCCCCAGCAGAACCAGGCGCAGGAGCAGACCGTCGCGACGGTCTCCCTGAGCGCGTTCGTTGGGGCCGCCGTCTCGGAGACGATCTCGGAGCAGGTCACCAGCGGCGAGAGCTACTCCGTGCCGGACCTCCAGATCACCGTCGCCAACAGCGGCGGAGCGCCCGTGCCCACCGGCGAGCAGGCCGTCGTCACGGGCCGCATCGTCAACCAAGGGGGAGCGCCCGTCGAGGGAGCGACTGCCCAGATCAAGACGGCAAACATGATCCGGCAGGCCACGACGGCGGCCGACGGGACGTACTCCTTCGCATTCACGGCCGTTGAGGCGGTGGGCGAAGGCTCTACGGCCACGCTCATCGCAATCGAGCTGAGCGCCTTCCTCGGTGCCGATGTGTCTGAGACCGTCACACAGGAGGCGCAGGTTGGCGCTGCGACGACGCTGCCGGACCTGGCGCTGCCCATCAGCTCGGGTGGAGCGACCGCCGTGCCCGCGAGCATCACGCTCACCCCGGAATCGATCCAAGAGGTCACGGTGTCGGGGTCGGGGGGCGCTGAGATCGCGCAGCTCGGCTTCATCGTGTTTGACGCGGACGGCCTTCCGGTCCCCGGCGTCACCGTCGAGGCCACCATCGATGCGCGGCCTGTCAACGCGTCGGGCAACGCGGACAACAGCTTTCTCGCCCCCAACTCGACCGAAAACGGTCGCATGGCAACCAACGTGACGGGCGCGGACGGGATCGCGCCGTTTACGTTTACGAGCGGTACGGTAGCCGGGACGGCGCAGATCGTTGCGCAGGTACCCGGTGCCACGAACCCGGCGGGGAGCCCCATCCGCACGCAGCCCGTGGCGCTGCTCATCCAGAGCGGCCTGCCCAACGAGCGGCACTTTTCGGTAGCGGTCGAGCGACCCAACGAGCCCTGCCTCAACGAGGTGGCGTGCGAACTCCCCGTCGTCATCGTGGCAGGCGACGAGTACAGCAACCCCGTTCGCGAAGGCACGCCCATCTTCCTCGAGGCCGACTACGGCGTCGTCGAGAGCCAGACGCTAACGGACGACCTCGGCAAAGCAGGCGGCACGTTCGTGACGGGAAACCCGTTTCCGCCGGACGGCATCGTGCGCCTGACCGCGCGCGCGAGCGGCACGCGCTCCGGCAGCGGCGGGACCCAGGAGGAAATTTCCACCAGCACCCAGTTCCTGCTCACGGGCAACACGCGCATCACGGTCCTCGGTGGCCCGTTTTTCGAGGACGACTTCATCCGTTCTGGTGACACCGTCAACGTGTCTTCCGCCTTCGACGGCATCCCTGACGGCAAGATCGACACGGTAGCGGTGCGCGCACGCTACAACTACCGCGTTGCCGACAGCAACGACAACCCGCTCACGCTCGGCACGTCGATCGCGGTGACAGCCGAAGGCGAGAACGTGGAGGCGTTCGGCCAGGTCGAGATCTCCATCGACGACTACATCTCGCAGCCGGGCCCGAATGGCTTTACCGATTTCACGTTCGTCGCCAAGATGGACGACCGGGACGGCGACCTAGCCTTCCTGGAGTCGTTCAGCATCGCCGTCGGCAGCCCCAACGGAACCGGAGACCTCGTGCGGGAGACCTTCCTGCCGCTGTTCCGCCTGGAGGATCGCTAGCATGGCCCTGCCTGCACCAAGTCTTCCCCGTGCATCAGGAGGTGCACCCAGCGGCCCGTCGGACTCCGGCGGGCCGCGTTTATTGAGGGGCAGCGCGTGTCCATCCTGCCCCGTGCGCTGAGATCGGGCGTTGATGGAAGCCAGGCGCGACCGCAGTTGTGCGCGGTGTCGGATCTTCGCGGTCCGCTCTGCGTCGCTGCGCCATGCCTATCCCTGACTCGGTCATCGAAGACGTTCGCCATGCCGTCGATCTCGTCGACGTGGTGGGGGATTACGTCCGGCTTCGACGCAGCGGCGTGCGCTTCGTGGGGCTTTGCCCGTTCCACAACGAGAAGTCGCCCTCGTTCTCCGTCGATCCGCAGAAGAACCTCTACTACTGCTTCGGCTGCCGCCGGGGTGGAGACCTCTTCAAGTTCGTGCAGGAGGTCGAAGGGATGGAGTTTTTGGAGACGGTACGCCTCCTCGCCGAACGCGCAGGCATCGAGATCCCCGAGGAGCGGGGAGGTCCCAGCGAGGCCGCGAGCGAACGCGAGGCGATCCACAACGCGCTGCGGTTCGCGGCGCGGTTCTACTACCAGCAGCTCCAAACCGAGGCCGGGCAGCCGGGGCTCGACTACTACCGCCAGCGCGGGTTCACGAAGCAGACGATCACCGCGTTCGGTCTCGGCTTTGCGCCCGACCGATGGGACGCGCTCACCGAGGCCGCGTTGGCCGCGCACTACACCCCCGAGGTGCTCGTCAAGGCCGACCTCGCGCGCGAGGGCAGCCGCGGCGTCTACGACCGCTTCCGGGGCCGCGCGATGTTTCCCATCGTGAGCCACGTCGGCAAGGTGCTCGGCTTCGGCGGGCGCATCATCCCGGGCGTCACGCCGCCGTTCAAGGACGGCGATCCACCGAAGTACATCAACTCGTCCGAGACACCGGTGTACCACAAGTCGGAGGTGCTCTACGGACTCCGCCAGGCGAAGCAAGCGATCCGGGGCGAGGGCGAGGCGCTCCTGGTGGAGGGCTACACCGACGTCGTGTCGCTGCACCAAGCAGGCGTGGAGCACGTCGTCGCGTCGAGCGGGACGGCGCTGACGCCGCAGCAGATCCGCCTCGCGGGGCGCTACGCCCAGGCACTCGTCCTCCTCTACGACGCTGACTCGGCCGGGCTCGACGCCGCGCTCCGGGCCATCGACCTCGTGCTCGCCGAAGGGCTTGGCGTCTACGCGGTTGCGCTGCCGGACGGAGCCGACCCCGACGCGTTCGTGCAGCAGTTCGGGGCCGACGCCTTCCGGACGGTGCTGCGCGAGGAGCGCATGGACTTTGTCGCCTTCCGCGTGGCGGTGGCGAAGCGGCGCGGCGAACTCGATACGCCTGAGGGACAGGGCCGGGTCGTGCGCGGGCTGATGGCGTCGGTGGCGCAGATCCCCGATCCCATCGTGCAGGATGGCTACGTGCAGCGCGCCGCTCAACTGCTCCGCGTTCCAGACGCGACGCTGCGCGGCATCTTCCGCGAGGCCCTCTCAGAGGCAGGGCGGAGCCAGCGCCAGGCTGCGCGTGCCGAAGCCCGCACGGCGGCCCGGGTTGTTGCGCGGGCCGCAAATCCGGCAGAGAAAGCGAGAACGCAGCCGTCGCGTCCCGCACCGTCGCGCCCTGCGCCCTCGGCCTCGCCTGCCGAACTGCTCCTGGTGAAGCTGATGCTGGAGCACGGCATGCCGATGGTCGAGCACGTGCTCACGCGGATGGCGCTCACCGAGTTCACCAAGGGCGGCGTTCGTACCGCCATCGAACGACTCACCGCGCAGGCGCAGGCCGACGACCGCATCGACGCGGCGCCATTCACGGACGGGACATACGGCCCCGAGGTGCAGCAGGCCATCGCGGCGGCGCTGGTGGAGCGCTACGCCGTCTCCGACAACTGGGCGCGCGTCGGCATCGACGTGCGCGACCCGCACCGCGACCCGTTCGCCGCGGCCACGAGCGCGATGCAGGTGCTCAAGCTCCTCCGCCTCGACCAGGCCATCGCCGAGGTGCAGCGCCGCATCTTCGCTGCCGACCAGGCCGGGCAGGACTTGCGTTCCCTCCAGGAGGACATGCTCAAATGCCAGCGCATGAAGCGCGACGTGCAGACGGGCGCGTTTCTCGACTGGGGCGAGCAGAACGCGGCGTAGAGGTCGGCCCTAGAGGCAGGACCTAGAGGTGCGCCTGCCTTGCGATTTCCGGGGGCCCTTCGAGCAGTGATTGAACCTCGCTTCGCGGCAGGCGTGTATCATCGCTAGCTGCGTCCTCCTCCGTGCCCCTCGATGCCGATGGTTCCCCCTGAGCTGCCGCCCCGCCCCGAGTCCCCGTCCGAACCGCCCGCTGAGGCCGTGGTGGCTACCGATATGTCGTCAGGAGAGGATAGGGCTGCGGGCGCCGATGCGCCGGGAGTCGATGTGCGCTGGGTGGAAGGCGACGGCGACCTCGCCCCGCCGGAGCACCTCGATGCGGCCCCACCGCCGTCGCCCGAGCAACCGCCCACGGTCCCGCGTGCGGTCGTGCCACAGGAGGTGCCAGACGATCCCGACCTGGACGACCCTCGCCTGCTCTTCAACCGCGAGCTGAGCTGGCTCGATTTCAATTGGCGCGTGCTCGCGCAGGCACAAGACGAACGCCTGCCTCTTCTAGAACGCGCGCGCTTTATCGCCATCACCGAGTCGAACCTGGACGAGTTCTTCCGTAAGCGCGTCGGCGGCCTGAAACGGCAGATCGGCGCGGGCGTGCGCCTGCTCTCGCCGGACGGGCGGACGCCGGGCGAGCAGCTTGTCATTGCGCGGGAGGCCGTCCTCCCGATGGTCGATGCCATCGCGGACACGTGGGAGCGCGACCTGAGGCCCGCCCTCGCCGAGCACGCGGGCGTCCGCATCCACCGCTACGACGACCTCAGCCCCGAGGACCGCGCAGCGCTCGACGGCTACTTCCTCGACCAGGTCTTTCCGATCCTGACGCCGCTCGCGGTCGACCCCGGCCACCCGTTCCCGTTCATCTCGAACCTGTCGCTCTCGCTCGCCATCCTCGTGCGGCATCCCGTGCGGGGCACCGAGCACTTCGCGCGCCTCAAGGTGCCGCCGCGGCGGGGGCGTTGGGTGCCGTTGCCCGACCGCCCGCACGAGGTCGTTCCGCTCGAAGACCTCATCCGGCACAACGCGCACCTGCTCTTCCGGGGCATGGAGATCGTGGCCGTGCACGCTTTCCGCGTCACGCGCAACGCTGACCTCCGCCGCAACGAGGAGGAGGCCGACGACCTCCTGGCGATGATCTCCGAGGAGGTCCGCGAGCGCCGCTTCGCCGACGTGGTGCGTCTCGAAGTCGAGGCTGCGATGCCGCAGCGGGTGCGCCACCTGCTCATGCGCGAGCTCGAACTCGACACCGCCGACGTCTACGAGGTCGCGACGCTGCTCAACCTCGTCGACTTCCACGGCATCGCCGACTTCGACCTCCCCGAGCATCGCTTTTCGGACTGGGAGCCGACCGTACCGGTACGCCTACGCCACACCGGCGCGAGCGAGGAAGAGGCCGACATCTTCTCCGCCATCCGTGCCGGCGACCTGCTGGTGCACCACCCCTACGAGTCGTTCGCCGCCAGCGTGCAACGCTTCATCGAGGAGGCCGCCGACGACCCGAAAGTGCTCGCGATCAAGCTCACGCTCTACCGCACCAGCAAGGGCTCGCCCATCATCGACGCGCTCAAACGGGCCGCCGAGAACGGCAAGCTCGTCGCGGCGCTCGTGGAGCTCAAGGCGCGCTTCGACGAGGAGAACAACATCGAGTGGGCGCAGCAGCTCGAAAAGGCAGGCGTGCACGTCACCTACGGCCTCGTCGGGCTGAAGACGCACACCAAGACGACGCTCGTCATCCGCGAGGAGGAGGACGGCCTGCGCACCTACTGCCACGTCGGGACCGGCAACTACAACCCGAAGACGGCGCGGCTCTACACCGACCTCGGCCTGCTCACCTGCGATCCCGTCATCGGCCGCGACCTCGTCCGGCTCTTCCACGTCCTGACCGGCTACGCCATCGAGCAGCGCTACGAACGCCTCCTCGTGGCGCCCCGCGCGATGCGGCCTCACTTCTACGCGCTCATCGAACGCGAAATCGAACTCGCACAAGCTGGAAAGCGCGGACGGATCGTCGCCAAGATGAACGCGCTCGACGACGTAGGCATGATCCAGAAGCTCTACGCGGCCAGTCGGGCGGGCGTCGAGATCGACCTGATCGTGCGCGGCCACTGCCGGATGCGGCCGGGCCTGCCCGGCGTCTCCGAGAACGTCCGCATCTGCTCGATCCTGGGGCGCTTCCTGGAGCACAGCCGGATCTACTACTTCCACAACGACGGCCGCCCCGAGCTCTTCACCGGCTCCGCCGACTGGCAGCGCCGCAACCTCGACGACCGCGTCGAGGCCATCGCGCCCGTGCTGGACGCCCACCTGCAGGGGCGGCTCATCCGCACGCTCAAGCACTGCCTCAACGACAACCGGCTCGCGTGGGACCTGCGGCCCGACGGGCACTACATCCAGCGCAGCCCTGCTGAGGGTGAGGAGGAACGGGCGCTCCACGACATCCTGATGTCAAGCGCGCTCGAGCGCCAGCACGAAGACGACGCCGCCTGGGACCTGTAACGGGGCGGGCCTGAAGCTGGCCGCGGTCGGCTATCACCCGTCGGCCGTCAGCGCCTCTCAGTTCAGTGACAGCGGAGGCGCTGCGTCATGTCCAGCGCAGGAGGAGGCTGGAGCGGGCGGCGTGAGGTCGAGCGGGCGCGTGGGCTCGGCCTCCCAGACGCCCCGCCGGATCAGGCTGGCGACCGTGCGCTTGGGCCACGACTTGTAACGCAGGCGCGGCGGGTAGGCGACCACCGCCTCGTCCTCGTGCACCCACTCGAAGTAGACCTCCGTGGAGTCCTCGAAGAGAACACCGAGCACGCATCCCTTGCCGCAAAGCAGGTACTTGTAGCACGTGCTGGCCTCGGGTCGCTCGGTGAGCGCAAGGGAGGCGGGGCAGGCCTTGCAGAAGGTGTCGAAGCAGGACATCCGCGAGGGGGAGGACTTTATCTGGACTGCGTCTAAGGTACAGCGCGACCCATGCAAAATGGGAGAGGGAATGCGGAAAGCCTGTGAGGATATCGGGGTAGGGCGTGTGGGGGAAGGCCCCGCACAAAACGTGGCGCTTAGCCTTGGAGAAGCATCAACTTAGACCGATTCCAAATTACTTGTCACACGGATCAATCGGCCGATATGAACGATTGGAATGCTACCCAACTCAACCCAACACCTCAACTCCCTACTCCTATGGCTATCCAGTCCCAGTGCACCGCCTGCGCCAACCTGAACCGCGACGCCTCGTCCGCCTCGTGCAGCGCCTTCCCGGAAGGCATCCCTGTGGATATCCTCCGCAACCGCCACGACCACCGCGAGGCGTACCCCGGTGACAACGGCGTCCGCTTCCAGCTCGCCGAGATCCCCGCTGACGTGGAGGTCGAGGTCGCCTAACACGCTCGGTCCGTTTCCGAAACGACAGGGTGGCTGCGCAGAAGCGCGGCCACCCTGTCTGGTTCATTAGGTCCCCACGAGGTCGTCAGGCTTGGTGCTAGAGTTGCAGAGGGACGCCGTACTTCGTCTCCAGAGCTTGGAGGATTGGGGTGGTCTCTGGCTCCTTAGCCAGATAGTCCTGGTAGTAACCCGAGGGACGGCGTCGCAGGGCCTGGCTGAGACGGTCTGCGGTCTCCTGGCCTGTGCATGCGATGTTCATGATGCCATACTTCTCCGCAGGCGGCGGACGCAGCGCAGGCGTCCCTCGGTGGTCCAAGCGCATGTCAATTACGAGCAGATCACCCTTCTTGGATGGGATAGGAAGTAAGTCCGGGTGGCGTTCGAGTCGGTCAAAGTGCGAGGACTGGAAAAGCTTCTGTGCCTTTAGGAAGAGCCGCTCCATGGTGCTCATCGTGGGGATGCGGTGGTAAAAGTCGGGGTCCCGCTGCGTACGGGGGACTACGGTTAGACCACCCCCATGAGTCGGGTCGTTACCCTGGAGATAGAGCACGGTCATCGCCGCAGCAAAGTCGTCCTGCCAGTGGAAATCCTCCCCCTGCTCGTCCAGGAAGGTCGAGTCCTTGTGCCAGTAGTAGTAACGGCCTCGGTGCACCGCTGGTTCGGCGAGCACCACAGTATCGGGCCCGAACAGGTCGCGCATCGCATAGAGGTAGGACTGGCTCAGCACCAATCTTGCTAATGCGGGGATGCGCTCGTAGATGTCGGTGGTCACGTCCTCGCCGTGGTAGGGAGCCTGCGTCCAGCCACCGCTGGCGATGTCGTTGGCGATGAGCGCACGCATCTGGTCCACTTCAGCCTCGGAGTAGAGGCTGGGAAGAAGGAGGTAGCCCTGCGTGTGGTAGAACTCGACCTGCGTGGCGGTCAGCGTAGATGTCGTCGACATGAGTGACCTTAAAAAACGGACAATTGGCAAGTAGCAGCAGTATACAAGGCGGAGTTCAGTCATGCAACGCGGGCGCAAGCACAGGTAAATCCGCCTTTGTGGGCGAGCGCGAGGACGGGGTCCAACTCCGCTCCGTCGAGTCGCGGCCCTACGACACGCCTGACATGGAGGTCGAACTCGACTTCGTCACGAGCATGGCGGGCCAGTTCGAGCTGACCTGGCCGGTCCAGGAGGACCTACCGGCGTCGTGGGGACTCGAACTCGAGGACCGTGAGACCGGAGAGATCATCGACTTGCGGGAGGCGGACTCCTACGTCTTCACCGGGCAGCCAGGCGCGGCTGCGCCGCGACTCACGCCGGAGACCATCACGGAGGTACGCAGGACGCTCCCCGCGTCGCTGCGGGCCACGCCGTCCTGGACGCAGGAGGGCGCCCGCTCGACCGGGCCGCGCTTCGTGCTCCGCGTGATGACCAACGGCGTCGCGAACGAGGACGACAGCCTCGCGAAGGGATACCGCATGACGGCCATCTACCCGAACCCGTTCAACCCGCAGGCGCAGTTTAGCCTCACGCTCGACGAGAGCCAGACGGTGCGCGCGGAGGTCTTTGACGCGCTCGGGCGCCGTGTGGCTGTCCTCGCTGACGGCATGCAGACGGCCGGGACAACTACGTACCGCATCGACGGCCAGCGTCTGGCGAGCGGCGTTTACGTGGTCCGCGTCGCAGGCGAGACGTTCGTGGAGACGCAGCGGGTCACGCTCGTGAAGTAGGAGCCCCGGTTCTCTGACCGCAGCGCTCACCCTGGCACGTCTCCGGGGTGGGCGCTGTCGTTCGATCCCGTCGCTTGCCCAACGTCCGGTTACCCTCCTGCAAGGCGCGTGACGCGGGCATGCACAGCGGCACCGGTCGGCTCGTGCAGCACGCGCACGACGTAAAGCCCCGCAGCGCCCAAGGGGAGATCCACGGGCAGCAGCGCAACCGTCGCCGACTCTTCGCGGAGGCGTTGCTCGAAGACGCGTCGTCCCAGGAGGTCGAACACCTCGATGCGGTAGCGGCCGGGCTGGTCGAGCGCTACCCGGAGCGTAGTCGCGGACCGGAACGGGTTCGGATAGACGGACTCGATGACGAAGCGCGGAATGCCCTCTACCGGCGGGGGCGCGCTCGTCGGAGTTTGCGCGAGGACTACGCGCTCGATGCGGTAGCGCCCGGTCGGGGTACCCACGCGTGCGCGCAGCGCCAACTGGACGCGGTCGGCACGGAGCGTGTCGGACGTCAGGACGAGGGATTGCCGCTCCGGAGCCGGACCGATGAGCGTAGCGGCGACCCGTGTTACCCCGTCCAGGGTGGTGCGGAATTGCAGCGTGTCGGATGCCGAGAGGCTCCCCGTCGAACTCACCGTCACGGACGCGATGGGTCCTCCGATGACGTCGAATTCGAGCGCTTCGCCGATCCACGTGACGGAGCCATCAGGTTGCGCTTCCGAAGCCGTCGCCCCGAGAACCAGCACGCCGTCTTCTACCTCCGCGATGGCCTCCGACGAGGCGGCGGATACGTCGAGCGTCCAAGCGGTCTCGCCGTTGTCGGCCGTCGTCCCGTCGGCTTGGCCAAACGTCTCCACCCACGGTAGCGCCCCGTCGAGCGGCGGCTGCTCCTCGACGACGACCTCGTCGAAGATGGCGATGCAGATGTCGCCGACACGCTCGATGTCGGTCGCCGTCGAGGCGAGGCCCGTGTAGAGCGTCTCGCCCATGTCTACATCGATGCTGCCGACTTTGGTCCACGACACGCCGTCGTCGGACACGGAGGCGACGAAGAGCGGGCCGCTGCGGCGAAGTTGCATCCACCGAGGTGGGGTACCCTCCACCGCGAAGAACGAAGCCGTCTCGGCACCGCGCGCATTGCGGTACTGGAGGTGGAAGCCACGCTCGCTGGCGTAGTAGAACGAGACGTGCTCGGCATCCGCCCCCAGGTCGGCACGGAACATCAAGCCAGACTTCGCCCACACACGCGGGGCGGCCTGCCGGAAGAGCCGCGCAGCGATACGGCCATCGCCCGTGAACGGACGGTAGGCGTAGTGGAAGGCGTCGCGCTCGCCCCAGGCGTCGCCAGCGCCCTGGACGGTGAACTGCCCCGCGTTGAACCGCGCGCTGCCCTCGATGAGGACCGTGCCGATGTCGCGGCTGGCCCACGGCTGCGGCAGGCCGCCCGGAGCCGTGCCGCCTGACTGGACGGACACCTCCGAGAAGCTGGCCGTCACGGGTGCAAGGTCGGTCGTCCCCGCACGCGCGATAAGCCCCGCCACCGACGCGTCAGGAAGTGCCAACGAGGCTACCCCGATTGCCTGCCAGACGAGGCCATCCGACGATAGCAGTGCCGTGACGGTGCCTGCTGAGCGTTCGAGCCGGAGCCAGTTCGGAGCAGTCGATGCTGCAGCGGTGACCTCGGGGAGATCGAGGCCCGAGCCTGCGAGAAAGCGGACCTGGCTGTCTGCCACGAGCACTACGGCGCGTGGCGCGTCGTCCGCGAGGGCGACGCGTAGCGTGATCCCTGCGCCGCCGCCGGAACCGAGCACGTCGAGACGCGCGGTGAGCGTCCCGTCGCCGTCGAGCGTGCGGTAGGCGAGGTGCCCGGCATCGCTCGGCACTGCGCCCGGGGCAGCGCGCCCGCCGACGAGGTCGAAGCGCCCGGCGTCGTAGGTCGTCGTGCCAGGGGTAGCAGTGGGGCCGAGGTCGGTCGTGTTCCAGCCCTCTGGCAGGCCACTCCCTGCCGTCTCGCCCTCGTGGCGGAGCCTGTAGAGGAGCCCATCGGCGATGTTGACGACGTGGAGGTAACCCGACACCGAATCGAACGTCAGGTCCACAAGGAAGCCGACGTTGTCGCCGAGCACAGTCTGTGTGACGAGCGTGCCGTCCTCGTCGAACGCGCTCGCGGCCATCCAGCCCCGCGCCGCATCGGCGTAGACGAAGCGGCCTTGGTAGGCGTCCGGGTAGCGCGGCCCCGTGAGGAAGTCGCCGCCGATGAGCGCGTTCGCGCCGAGGCCGGGTGGCGAGGAGCGCGACGAGTCCTGGTGGCTGTAGTAGGCCGCGGGGTCGGTGAACGTCTGCCCGGTGCAGTACTGCGCGTAGGCGTCCGGCGCTTCGTTCTGGTAGTCGATCATCACTTCGGGGCCAGTGCGACAGGGCCAGCCGAAATTTTCCCCGCCGCGCACCACGTTGACCTCCTCCCAGCGAAACCAGCCGACCTCCCCGACGAAGAGCGTCCCCGGGTCGCCCGCCGCGGGGTCAGCGCTGCCATCCGGCCGGACGGCAAAGCGGTAGGGGTTGCGGAAGCCGCTCGCCCATACCTTCGAGGCAGCTTCCGCCGGATCGCCGGTGTAGAACGGATTCGACGGATAGCCCAGGCCGGTCGCGGGGTCGATGCGGAGGATCTTGCCCGTCAGGCTCGTGAGCACCTGCGAGCGGAACGCGCCGATGTCCTCCGCTGGAGGGAAGCGGTCCGGGCCGAAGCAGTCGGGGTAGAGCCCCCCGCCGTCCACGGTGACGAAGTTCGCGCCGTCGCCGACCGAGACGAGCAGCGAGCCGCCCGCGCCGAACTGCAACGAGTTGCCCGTGTGCGAGAAGAAGCACGCCGGGATGCCATCGCCGAAGTCGTTGCCGATGAGCGTGAGGCGGCTCGTCGGGTCGGCGACATTCGGGTTGGCCGCGCTCGCCGTGACGCGGATGAGGCGGTTGAAGACGTCGAAGCGGTCGGCGTCCTGCTGCTCCGGGTCGCCGAAATCGACGGTGTAGAGCAGGTAGACGTAGCCGTTCGAGGAAAAATCCGGGTCGAGGGCGAGGCCGATGAGGCCGCGGTCGCCGCTGTAGAGCACCTCGGCGGTGAGGTC
>JBCCRG010000027.1:0-15680 GCA_039208155.1 Bacteroidota bacterium
CGAGGCTGCGGTAGACGTTGCCCATCACCGTCATCATCTGCGCCTGTACCTCCGGCTCGCCGGCGAGGTCCG
Organism: Bacteroidota bacterium; assembly: GCA_039208155.1. Taxonomy (GTDB): domain Bacteria; phylum Bacteroidota; class Rhodothermia; order Rhodothermales; family Rubricoccaceae; genus JBCBEX01. The sequence continues at coordinate 73 of JBCCRG010000027.1, forward strand.
TCTCGATGCGCGCCGCTCCCTCGTCGAGCAGCGCGCGCGCCGTCACGGTGTCGCCCTGGGCGACCGACGGGTCGGCCACCTCGAAGATGCCTTCGAGGAACGCGGCGATCTCGGTCGCCTTGGCGGCTTCGGCCTGCGCGCGGTCGCGCTCCGCGGCCAACTGCACGGTGTAGAAGCTCGCCAGCGCCGCGAAGAGCACGCCCACCACGACCGTCGCGATGACGCCCACGCGGTGCCGCTGCACGAACTTGCCGAGGCGGTAGGTGGCCGTGTCGCGCCGCGCCGTCACGGGCAGGCCCGTGAGGTGCCGCCGCACGTCGTCCAGCAGGGCCGCGACGGTCGGGTAGCGGCGTTCGGGCTCGGTGCGCAGCGCGGTGAGGCAGATCACGTCGAGGTCGCCCGTGAGGCGGCGGCGGAGGCGCTCGGGCTGCGTGCGGCGGGCGTCGGTGATCTGCGAGCCGGTCGTGTCGCCTCCTGTCGTAGCGCGCCGCACGACGGTCGAGGGTGGCTCGGGCTCCTGCTCAGCCAGCATCTGGGCGGCGGCCAGACGGTCGTGCTCGGGGAGCGCGTACGGGCGCTGGCCCGCGAGGAGTTCGTAGAGCACCACGCCGAGCGAGTAGATGTCGGTCCCCGTCCCGACGGGCTCGCCGCGCACCTGCTCGGGGCTGGCGTAGGCAGGCGTCATCACTGCCTTGCCCGTCCGCGTGAGCGCCGTCGCGTCGTCCTCGTCGGTGAGCACCTTCGCGATGCCAAAGTCGAGCAGCTTGACTGTTGGTTTTCTGAGGCCGGGCTCGCCGCTGGCGTTCTCGGTGACGAGGATGTTCGAGGGCTTGAGGTCGCGGTGGACGACGAGCTGGCTGTGCGCGTAGAGCACCGCGCGGCACGCATCCTGGAAGAGCGCGAGCCGCTCGTCGACGGTGAGGCGGTGCGTGTCGCAGTAGGCGTCGATGGGGACGCCCTCGACGTACTCCATCACGAAGTAGGGTTGCCCGCGCTCGGTCACGCCGCCGTCCAAGAGCCGCGCGATGTGGGGGTGCTGAAGGCGCGCAAGGATCTGGCGCTCCTGCTGGAAGCGGCGGAGCACCTGCCGCGAGTCCATGCCGGGCTTGACGAGCTTGAGCGCGACCTGCTGCTCGAACTGCGCCTGCTCGTCCGGCGAGGCGCGCTCGGCGAGGTAGACATCGCCCATGCCGCCGGTGCCGAGGAGCCGGACGAGGTGGTAGGGGCCGACCTGCGTGCCCTCCAGCGAGAGGTCGCCCAGCAGCGCTAGGGCGTCCCCCGTGACCGCGTCGAGCGCGCCGCCGTCGAGCAGGCCGTGCGTGTCGGTGTCGGCCGCGACGAGCGCCGCCGCCTCGTCAAAGAGCGCGGTGTCGTCGCCGCAGGCGTCGCGCAGGTAGGGGAGGCGCTCCGCCTCGGGCAAAGCGCACGCCTCCTCGAAGAGGGCGTAGAGTCGGTTCCAGCGGAGGGCGTCCATGGGATCGCGGGCAAGACGGAGCAGGGCGTTCACTGGAGAAGGCAGCAAACGGTGCCCGAGGTGTCAGTCAGCGTCGCCGAGTTCGCGGCTGAGCCAAGCGCGGGCCATGCGCCAGTCGCTGCGCACGGTCGACACCGAGACACCGAGAAGCTGCGCGGTCTCCTCGTGGGTCAGGCCGCCGAAGAAGCGGTACGTCACTACCTGGCTCTGGCGCTCGTTCCAGGCAGCGAGCCGTGTGAGCGCCTCGTCGAGCGCGATGAGGTGGTCGGCCCGGCCGCTCCACGCCATCTGCTCGTCGTTGAACGTGGCGAGGGCCTGCCCGCCGCCGCGCTTCTCCGCCCGGCGCTTGTGCGCGTAGTTGATGAGGATGCGCCGCATGGCGATGGCGGCCATGCCGAAGAAGTGCGCCCGGTTCTGCCAGTCGATCTCGGCCCCGCCGACGAGCTTGAGGTAGGCTTCGTTGACGAGCGCGACGGTGTCGAGCGTGTGGCCCGTGCGTTCGCCGCGAAGCTGCCGCCGCGCAATCGCCTGCAGCTCGGCGTAGACCTGCGGCATGAGCGCCTCACCCGCGGCTCGGTCGCCGTCGCTCAGCTGATCGAGGAGCAGGGTGATGTCTTCGTGAGCAGGCATGGCAGCTACCCCAGGGGGCATCGAGGAGGACGCGCGTCGCCTGCTAGATACGCTATGTCGCAAGGACTTCGGGCGTCTGCGCCGACTTTCTTGCACGACCGCTGACACTTTCGCGGCGGGCTGCTGCCTCTAGGGGTGCCATGCCATCCGGACGATGGCCCTTCCCGATGTCTGTTCCTCCAACCCTCTGAGGTCCTCCCATGACGTACGCTGCCCCTCGCCCGTCCTTCGTCGTCCTGCTCCTGATCGCTGGCCTGCTCTTCGGGGCCGTCGGCTGCGACAGTGCCGCGCCGACCGACCCCACCGATCCGCCACCGCCGGTCACGCCGCCGCCTACGGATCCGCCCACCGATCCGCCGCCCACCACCGACCCGCCGGAAGAAGCGGAGGTCGCCGTCGGGGCCGCCTACCCTAACGCCGCCGACGCACGCGTCATCCTCATCAGCGCTGAAGGCGACCGCTACGTCCTGTGGAATCCCGCCAACGGCTCGTTTTCGAACGCCCGCAGCGTGAGCGCGCTCGAAAACGGCGACCTCCCCTTCGGCCGTCTCGGCGCCGCCGTGAGTACATCCGATGAGTTGGAAACCTACTTCTTCGACATGAACGGCGAGAACTACGCGGTCTATGAGCGCGACGAGGCCGAGTTCGACGAGGTGGAGGAGTTCGGCGAAGACGATACCGACTTCATGGACGCTGACATCGAGGAGGTGAGCGCCGCGTATGCCACCTCCGCGCAGTTCTTCATGTTTGACAAGCAGGGCACGACCTACCAGGCGTGGAACTACACCACGGAGGCGTGGGGGCCGGTCTTCAGCTTCATCACGGACTTCGGCGGCGGCGGTACCCCCATCGCCAGCGTCGGCGCGGCCGTGAACGTGGGAAGCCTGGTCTACCTCTTCAACCGTGACGGTACGGAGTACACCATCTACAACGACGCGAACCGCACCTTCTCCGACGACTTCGACATCAGCGAACTCGGCGACGGGACGCTCTCGTTCGAGTAGCGATCCCTCCGACGTGTTCTCGGCGGCGAGGCAGGCGTGCTCCGGTGCGCCTGCCTCGATTCTTTTCGGATGCGGCTGACACTTCCGGTCCGGGATGCTGCCTCTGGGAATGAAGGGGGACAGACGATCCCCCCTCGGCTTGACCCATCATCCTCTTGAGACTCGCCATGTTGTCCCTCCGCTTTGCTCGCTCCCTGCTCGCCCTGTTCCTCTTCGGTGCCCTCGCCCTCGCGGTAGGCTGCGACACCATGACCGAAGAGGATGGCGGCGGCTCCGCTACCCCGAACGCTCCGGCCCTCGTCCGTGCCGAGGCGACCTCCCTGACACGCGTCCTCGCTCACTTCGACCGCCCCCTCGACGCCGCGTCGCTCGAGACAGGCACCTTCCGGGTCACGTCGTCGCTCGATAACGGGCGGACGAGCTCACAAGGGCCGGCCTCCCTGCGCTACGTCGGCGGCGCGTCGAACACGGTCGAAGTGATGCTCCGCGAGCCGGGCCTTGGTAGTGGCTCGCACAGCGTCTCTGCCGAGCGCGTCCGCGACCTAGATGGTCGCACCGCCCAGGCCACCGCGGCCTCGTTTGACTACCGCTACGAGGTCGCTACTCCTACCGGCTTCCGCGTGGAGCGGATCGTCGTCACGTCCTTCCCCGGCACGCGGGCCAACGGCGACACCTGGGACTGGGACCCCTTCGCCTCAGGGCCGCGCCGCCCGGACATCTACGTGCAGTTCCAAGACCCCGAACGCGGTCTCCCCGGCGTGCTCTTCGTCTCGGAGACGCACCGGGACGCCAACGCTAGCCAGACCTACACCTTCGACGAGGCCGCGTCTTTCAACGACCCCGACGTGCCGTTCACCGCCGACTATGGCACGGCCTACCTCCTCAGCGTGGTCGACGACGACTTCGGCGGCAACGAGACGATGGCGCAGGCGAACGTCCGCCTGTCGAGCCTCTACGCCCTCGATAACGCGACACAGGACGCGCTCACGGTGCGCGGTGACCGCGGCTTCACGGCGGTCCTCCACGGCAACTGGCTCTACTAACTCCTTTCGTCCCATCGCATTCCTCCCTTCCAAACCACGCCTCCCATGACTTCGCTCTCCAAGTCGCTACTCGTCCTCCTCGCCCTCCTGCTCACGGTCGCCACCGGCTGCGACACCGCCGACGAGGGGGACGACGGTCCGCGCGTCCTCTCGGGTGTCTGGGAGGGCCCGATCACGCACCCCAACCCCGACTTCAGCGGGACGCTGACCCTTCAGGTCACGCAGACCGGGAATACGCTGAGCGGGGCCGCAACGTGGGTGTATCCCGGCGAGCAACTCACGGGCAATCTCTCCGGCGGTGCGCCGGACGAGGGCCCCGTCGCCTACACGCTCGACTTCGGCAGCCGCGGCCTCTACTTCCACAACGTCGATGGCGGGAGTAGTGCCCTGTCGGGTACCTGGGAGAGCAGCCGCGGGATCAGGGGCACGGTCTCGCTCGAGCGGCGATGAATCCCCCTGTAGGCTATGACACACGGGTGGCACTCGGGTTCGAGACCTTAGAAACACGCGCGCGCGAAGTCCCTCGCAGCGCCCTCTCCAACCCGACGCTCCGACCCATGTCGCAGTCCGCTCGCTCCCACACGCCGCTCCGTCCTGTTGCCGACACCTCCTCTACCAACCGCACGGCTTCGACGCCGCTCGATCCTGCCAGCGTGGATCCGAAGGCGCTCTTCCATGGGCTCCACGCGGGGCCGGCCTACACCCCGCCCTACGAATCGCCGCTGCACGACGAGTTCGCGTGGCACCTGGTGAAGTACCTCCACGAAGAGGCCGTTGTGCACGCCGCGGCGCAGGTCGAGACGCCCGGTGCGTTCTTCACCGTCGATTTCCTGGTCGAAGCGCCTGCCCCGGCTGTGGACCCGCGTTCGCAGGGACGACCGCGCCGCATCGCGTTCGAGATCGGCGGGGCGCGCGACCCGCGCACGGAGCGTCTCCGGCTTCGCCGCGATGCCACGCTGCTCGCCTCGGGAGCCGTGGACGCGCTCTACCGGTTGCGCGGCTCGGACCTCGTCTACCACCTGGAGGACGTGCTCTACCTCGCGAGCCGGTGGGACGATCATGTGTTCTCCGAGCGCGGCCGCGTCAACCTGGACACGCTCGCCTCGTGGGAGGCGAAGACGCTCCGCGTACGCCCCGAGCAGCCGTCGGTGCTGCTCACCTACGTCGTCGATCCGGAGTCCGAGGACTACGCCGACCCGCAGGTCGCCGAGCGCCACCTCTGGCACGCCGCCAACGACACGAGCCCGTTCGTCTTCGTGCGCCGCCTCGACCGGAAGTATCCGGACGTGTGGCAGGCCTACGCCGAGGCCCCGGCCGCTGCCCAGCAGCAGCTTCGCCGGACGGGGTGAGCCTGGATCGGTGATCGAGGCTGAGACCTACCCTGTGCAGAACTCAGCGATGAGCGCCTCCGCCTCTGCACCGCGCGGTCCCTGCTCGGCCACGACACGCTCGAACGCCGTACACGCCTCGGAGCGGCGGTTTTGGTAGAGCCGGATCGTACCCACGGCGAACGCCGCATCGAGCGCAAGGTCGGGGGCGACGGCCTGCTGCGTCGTCACGTCGCGCAGCAGCACGGCGGCGCGGTCGAGGCGCTCGCTGTCGTACCGGTCGAGCAGCCCGAACAGCGCGGACTCGTGGGCGGCCTCGACTTCTGCGAGGGCGTCGGCGTAGGCCGCCTGGATGTCAGCCCGTGACCTGTCTGCTGCGGCGTCCGCTGGGGTCGGACCGCGAACTGGGGCGCGCAGGATGGGTAGCGCTGCCGTGAGCCCGTCTAGGTCCGCCCGCTCCTGATGTGCTGGTGTCAGCAGCGAATCCGTGGCAATGAGTCCGAGTCCGACGGTCCCGAACAGGACCACGGCAGCCATCGCCCATCGCAGCACCGGAGCGCGACGGCGAGGACGAGCAGCCTGCACCGCTGGGCGGTCCGCAGCACGGGGCGCGGTTGCTTTGTCAACTGGCGATGTTGCGGTCGGTGTGGGCAGGCGGCGGCCTGTGAGTGCCTCAAACTGTGCCCGGGGCGAGGCGGTGGCCTCGTGCAAGGCACGCAGCCGTTGCAGCAGGCGGTCGTAGGTCGCCCGCAGCGCCTCGTCGTTGTCGATGGCAGCGCGGACGCGGGCGATCAGAGCACGTTCGTGGTCGCTGCGCGGTCCGAGGTAGTCGGCCAAAAGCGCTGCGGCGAGGTCGTCCTCGGTGAGCGGCGCGTCCTTGGCGGTGGCAGCGTGGAGCGCGAGGGCATGGAGCCGCTTGGCATCGTCCAGCAGCGGACGGAGCGCCGGGTGGGCCTCCACATGCGCCTCCACCTCGGCCTGCTCCGCCGGGGAGAGGCTGCCGTAGAGGGCGATTTGTTCTTCAGGGGTGCGAGACATAGAGGGGTGACCGCGTCATTGATACTCCTAGCGCCAAAGGGTGTGGGAAGAGCGCATCGGAGGGAGCGGCTGGGTAGGGGAAGACGCTTTCAGAGCAGGTAGACAGGCAAGTGGCGCGAACGTAACCTCGGGCCTCTGAGAAAAAGACGGAGCAGCACCGAAGCGGTCAGCGTTCGTCCCAGAGTGCCCGCAGCGCGGTGTCTTCACGAAGTCGCGTCATGCTCTTGTTGACATACGAGCGGATGCTGGGCACCGGCCGTCCTGTGGCTTCGCTGATGGCCTCGTACGACCGGTCTTCGAGCAGGCGCATCCGGGCCACGTCCTGCAGGGAGGGCGGTAGTCGCTTGATGGCTTGTACGAGGCTATGCCGGACGACAGCGCGGTCGTGCAGGCGGCCTGCCTCTGGTGCTGTAGGTTCGAGATGCGCCTCTTCCTCCAACTCCGTCGTGTGGCGACCGCTGCTGCGGAGGTAATTGATGAAGGTGTTGACGCAGATCCGGCTCACCCACGCCGTGAAGCGGTTGGCGTCCTGCACCTTGTCGAAGTTGTCGCGGGCACGGAGGAAGGCCTTCGAGACGAGCGCGTCCACGTCGGTGACGGGGAGCCGCTCCTCGCGCATGAACTTGAAGAGGTAGTAGCGCCGGACGTAGCAGTAGGTCCAGAGCTCGACCGTCTCGGAGGCGACGAACTGCTCCGCAGGCGAGGCAGCGCGCGCTGCCGCGAACGCCGCGTTGGCTTCGTCGAAAGCGTCAAGGGAGAAGGGAAGATGCGCGAGCACGTCGTCGAGGCCGCGCATCAGGGCCTGGAGCGTCATCGGACCGGGTGGGTGGGCGCGCAAGATACGATGCCGCCCGTTATCCCTGACGGACGAGCCGGGTGAGTCCTGGGGCGTGCTTGTCCTTCGCCTGGGGCCAATGCGCTTACTCTTCATGGACCCCGCCGCGCACGCACGTCTATATTTGTAGGCTCTGCGTGTTGCATAGAGTTCCACTATACCCGTGCAGGTTGGTCCTCACCACGCGGCCTCGTCGGTGCATCCGTCGCGCCGGCTCCCCCGATTCCGATTCTCCGGATCCCAATCCGAACGTCCAGACCCAGACCCATGGACCACAATTCGTTCAAGACCTTCAGCGCCAAGCCCGCCGAGGTGGAGCGCCGCTGGCTCGTCATCGATGGCGAGAACCAGGTGGTCGGGCGCCTCGCGGCGCAGGTGGCCACCCTCCTGCGCGGGAAGCACAAGCCGACCTACACGCCGCACGTCGACACCGGCGACTTCGTCGTCATTGTGAACGCCGACAAGGTGCGCTTCACCGGCAAGAAGGAGACCGCCAAGACCTACTTCCGGCACTCGGGCTACCCCGGCGGCGCGACCTACACGACGCCGAAGGAGTACCGTCAGAAGAAGCCGACCTTCATCATCGAGAACGCCGTACGCGGCATGCTGCCGAAGACCAAGCTCGGCCGCCAGATGATCAAGAAGCTCAAGGTCTACGCGGGCCCCGAGCATCCGCACGACGCCCAGCAGCCCGAACCGTTCGCACTCTGAGTTTTGCCGTGTTGCCGTGTTGCTGTGACGCCGTGAGCGTCAGGCAGACACGGCCTTACTGAAACACGGCAGAACTGCAACACTTACGCATTCTCATGGCAGTTTCCACCCAGTTCCAGGCCATCGGCCGCCGCAAGACCTCGACGGCGCGCGTCTACCTCCGACCGGGCAACGGCACCGTGACGGTTAACCGCCGTCCGCTGGAGCAGTACCTCCCCACGGAGATCCGCCGCAAGGCGCTCCAGGCCCCACTCGAAACGACGGGCACACTCGGCCAGTTCGACGTCCTGATTAATGTGCAGGGCGGCGGCCTCACCGGCCAGGCCGAGGCGGCCCAGCTCGGCATCGCGCGCGCGCTCGTGCAGTTCAACGAAGAGCTGCGCAGCCTACTCCGCCAGGGCGGCTACCTCACGCGCGACCCCCGCATGGTCGAGCGTAAGAAGCCCGGCCAGCCGAAGGCCCGCAAGAAGTTCCAGTTCTCGAAGCGCTAGGGCGTTTCCGTTCTGCCGTGCAGCCGTTTTCCTGTGCTACCGTGCGGTTTCTCGCACGGCAACACGGGGTCACTGCAACACAGCAGCACTCATCAACCCCGCACCCCGCTCGATGCCGTGGCGGGTGTCTGGGCCGAGCGTCGGCCTGGATCGCCAGCGGCGCGTGACGGCGGGGGTGGCCCAACCCAACACACCTCATGGCTCGCGTATCTCTCGAAGACCTGCTCCGCGCAGGCTCCCACTTTGGTCACCTGACCAGCCGCTGGAATCCGAAGATGTCGTCGTACATCTTCATGGAGCGCAACGGCATCCACATCATTGACCTCAAGCAGACCCAGGCGCTGCTCGACGAGGCCGCGGACGCCGCCGCGCGCTTCGCCGGTCGCGGCAAGGACATCCTCTTTGTCGGCACGAAGAAGCAGGCCAAGGACCTCATCAAGGCTGAGGCCGAGCGCTGCGGCATGCCGTTCGTCGCCGACCGCTGGCTTGGCGGGATGATGACCAACTTCCAGACCATGCGGAAGTCGATCCGCCGCATGGAGACGTTGCAGCGCCAGGAGCAGGACGGCACCTTCGCGCAGCTCAAGAAGAAGGAGCGCCTCATGCGCCGCCGCGAGGCCGAGAAGCTCGACCGCGTGCTCGGCGGTATCGCCCAGATGGGCCGCCTGCCCGGCGCCATCTTCATCGTCGATATCCGCCGCGAGCACATCGCCGTGGACGAGGCTCGCAAGCTCGGCATCCCAATCATCGCGATGGTGGACACGAACGTCGACCCCGACCTCGTGGACTATGCGATCCCGGCCAACGACGACGCGATGAAGTCCATCCAGCTCGTGACGCGCACCATCGCCGACGCGGTGATGGAAGGCCGCAAGGCGAGTGAGCTGAAGCAGGCCGAGGAGGCCGCTGAAGCCCAGAAGCGCGCCCAGGACGCCGAAGAGCAGGAAGAAGCCGCCGCCGCCGAGGCGTAGCCACTCGTTCGATCCGCTGTCGTAGGGGCCGTTTCCAAGCGGCCCCTACGTGTTTCAACCTACCGCGCCCCATTAACTGTGTCTGGGAGGCCCTTCACGGGTTCTCCCCGGCGCTTCGCCAAACCCCAGACCAGGCTGCGCGTAACCGGACCGCTGTACCTGTCACATCCCCAACGACTACGACATACCGATGAGCATCAAAGCTGCTGACGTAAAGAAACTCCGCGACATGACCGGAGTCGGCATGATGGACTGCAAGAAGGCCCTCGTCGAGGCCGACGGCGACTTCGACGCCGCCGTCGAGATCCTGCGCAAGAAGGGTCAGAAGGTGGCCGCCAAGCGCGCCGATCGCGACGCTACTGAGGGCGTCGTTGCCACCGCGCTCTCCGACGACCGCACCACGGGCGTCATCGTCGAGGTCAACTCTGAGACCGACTTCGTGGCGCGCAACGACGAGTTCGTTGCCTTCGCCGACCGCATTGCCGCGCTCGCGCTGGCCGAGCGCCCCGCCGACCTCGCAGCGCTCCACGCGCTCGATCTCGACGGCCAGACCGTAGAGGCCGCGCAGACCGAGATGACTGGCAAGATCGGCGAGAAGATCGAAGTCAGCCGCTACGCGCTCATGGACGCAGACGGCGGCGAAGTCGTCGCCTACGTCCACCCCGGCGCGAAGCTCGGCGTGCTCGTCGAGATGACCGGCTCCAACGGCGTCCAGGACACCGGCCGCGATGTCGCGATGCAGGTCGCCGCCATGAACCCGGTCGCTGCCACGCGCGACGAGGTCCCGGAGGACGTCAAGCAGAAGGAGTTCGAGATCGGCCGTGAGCTCGCCATCAACGAAGGCAAGCCGGAGCACATCGTCGACCGCATCGCCCAGGGCAAGCTCGACCGCTACCTCAAGGACAACGTGCTTGTGGAGCAGCCCTTCGTCAAGGACTCGTCCATGACGGTGAAGGACATGCTCAAGAAGAACGACGCCGACGTGGTGCGCTACGTCCGCTTCGCGCTCGGCGCCTAAGCCCGAGCACACACGGGCCCCAAGTCCCCCCGCACGAAGGCGTCTCGGTTCCACCGGGACGCCTTCTGCTTTTTGGGCGCTGTTGGTCGTTGGCGATTGGCTGTAGGACGTCATTCTCCAGCAGCCAAGACCCAGAAGCCAACGGCCTCCTACTCCTCCCGCTTCCGCAGCGCCTGCGAGCGGGCCGTCGCTGTGCCTACGGCCTCGATGAGCATCGGTCGGAGCCCATGGCGCTCCAGTTCAGCGATGGCTGCGATGGTGGTGCCGCCGGGCGTCGTGACTTGGTCGCGGAGGATGGCGGGGTGCATCCCGGTTTCGAGGACGAGCTTGGCGGCCCCGTAGACGGTCTGCGCGGCGAGTTTGAGTGCCTGTGGGCGCGGGAGTCCCATCTTCACGCCGCCATCCGTCAGCGCCTCGATGACCATGTAGATGTACGCGGGACCGCTCCCCGAGAGGCCCGTCACCGCGTCCATGAGGTACTCCGGCAGCACCTCCACGACGGGTCCGACCGCTGCGAAGATCTCCTTCGCAACCGCCAGGTGTCCATCGGTGGCATACTCGCCAGGCGCGATCGCGGTCGCGCCCTCGTCCACGAGCGCCGGCGTGTTCGGCATCGCTCGGACGACCGGCAGCGACTGATCGAGTGCCGTGCAGATCGTGTCCGTCGTGACACCAGCGAGGATGGTGAGCACGAGCGTATCGGGCCCGACGACCTCGCGTACCGAGGCGACGACGGCATCGAAGTTCTGCGGCTTCACGGCGAAGACGACCACGGACGCATCGCGCACCGCCTCGGCGTTGTCCGTGCCCGCGTGGATGCCCGGAAACTGCTCCCGCAGGGCGTCGAGGGCGTAGGGGTTGCGCCGCGTCGCGCGGATCTGCTCCGGCGCGACATCGCCGCCGCGCAGAAGGCCGCCGATGAGCGCCCGGCCGATATTGCCGGCTCCGAGGATGGCGAGAGTCTGATCGGCGAGCATGAGCAGCGAGAAAGACGGTGGATGCGACGGACGGGCGAGGCGAAGCATACCGCCCGCGCTGCACCGAAAGCGCGCAGATCGTGTCAAGCGCGGCGCCACGCGTCTCCCCTGCCTGCTAGACCGGCTGCGCCGGGATAGCGAGCGGGTAATCCGCTTCCACATCCCCCTCGGCCATGCGGCGGAGGCGGCGCTTGAGCAGGCGCTTTTTCAGCGGCGAGAGGTAGTCCACGAAGAGGACGCCGTCGAGGTGGTCGCTCTCGTGCTGCACGACGCGCGCGAGCATCCCCGTCGCGATGAGGTCCTGCGCCTCGAAGTGCCGGTCGAGGTAGCGCACGCGGACGGACTCCGGGCGCGTCACGTCCTCGCGGAGGTCGGGGATCGAGAGGCAGCCCTCCTCGAACTCGCTCGTCACATCCGGCTCGATGGGATCAACCTCCGGATTAATGAACGCCTGCGGCCCGCTCGCCCAGGCGGGGAGATCAGCGGGGTCGGTGAGGCCGAGGTCCTCCATCAAGTCATCCGCGAGGTGGCTCAGGTCCACGACGAAGAGCCGCTCCGTGCGCCCCACCTGAGGCGCAGCCAGCCCGATCCCGCTCGCCCCGTGCATCGTCTCAATCATCGCGTCGATGAGCGACTGCAGTTCCGGCGAGTCGGCCTCGACCGGTACCGTCTCCAGGCGCAGGACGGGTTGGCCGAACGTGTAGATGGGGAGCACCATGGGGTCGAAGTGGGAAGTGGAAAAGTTAGAAGTGGGAAGTGAAAGTGAGATGTAACACGAAGCTGAAAAAACGACGTCTCACTTCCTACTTCTAACCTCTCACCTCATCAAGGTAGTCTTGGAGAAGGACGGCGGCGGCGGCGGCGTTGAGGCGGGCTTTGTCGCGGCGGCCCTTCTTAGAGGCTCCGGCTTCAAGGAGGGCCTGCTGAGCACGGCGCGAGGTGGTCCGCTCGTCGTAGGGCTCCACGCGCACGCCGGGGAGCGCGTTCCGGAGGCGGTTGAGGTAGGGCCGCACCTTCTGGACCATCGACCCCTCGGTGCCGTCTGGCAGTAGCGGCCAGCCGACGAGTACGAGCGTGAGCGCATCCGCTCCGGTGCCCTGTGCCAGCCGTTGCAACTCGTCCACCGCGCCCTTTGCGTCAAACGTGCCCACGGGCTGCGTGAACAGCCCGAGCGGGTCCGTCACCGCGAGGCCGACGCGCTTCGTACCGTAGTCGATGGCAGCGATACGGGGCATGGGTGTGGCTCTTGGGGCGCGGCCCAGCCAATGCTTGGTAAGCGGCCGGGTGCTCGGTAAGGGCGGTTTGCAAACCGCCCGTACGGGTGTCGTGATCCGGGCCAGCGCGTCGAGGTGGTTCGGAAGGCGCAGGGACCAACAAGAAAAGGCCGAGGTTACCCTCAGCCTTCTCCTCCGGACGCAGGGTCTGTCTAGTGCTTGCCGTTGAGACTCGGGGCGTCGGCGCTGCCCTCGGGGATCGAGTAGCCGAGGTCGGCGAGCGGGCGCTGCAGCTCTTCCTTCAGGCGCTTGCTCGGCTTGAAGTGCGTCTTGCGGCGGCTCGGGATGAACACCGTCTCGTTGGTCTTCGGGTTGCGGGCCTTGGGCTTCGCCTTGGTCTTCTTGACCTCGAACACGCCGAAGTCGCGCAGTTCGATGCGCACCTCGGGGTCGGCTTCAAGCATCAGTTCGCCGAGGGCTTGGATGACGGCGTTGACCCAGGGTTCGCTTTTGTAAATCGGCTCGTCCATCAGCTGGGCGACCCGGCGAGAGACGTCTTTCTTGGTCAGCGTCTCGACACGCGTGGTTTCCATGGGGAATCGTGGTGGTGGTGGAAGGGGGGCCGCGCGAAGGCAGCCAGTATCGCGCTGCGAACGGCTCAGCAGACCGAGCCATCCTCTCCGTGGGGAGGAAGAGGACGTTCCGCGTGCTCAGCCGTAGGAGCGGCTACGAAGGTAACACGGAGGGCTCATCCTAAGCAGTTGATTCTGCTAGAACAGGCCACAGCCTGCCCCCCAACATCTCGTCCCCTAGCAGGTTCCGCGCGCCGTCCCGAGGTGAACGCCGTTTAGTAAACCTTCACGTGTATGTGAAGCATGTAAGAACGGAGCCTCCCGGAGCCGCGCCGCTACTCCTGGAAGCGCCCGGCTACTCCTGGAAGCGCCTGACTACTCCTCGAAGCGATAGACGCCGAAGATGCCGTCGATCTGCCGCATCCGATCCATGAGCCGATTCAGGTGCTTCAGGTCGCTCACGAAGAGGATGATGTTGCCCTCGAACTGCCCGTCGTCGCTCTCCACCGTGATCGAGCGGATGTTGGTGCTCAGGTTCTTCGAGATCATCGTCGTGAGGTCGCTCACGATGCCGACGCGGTCCTCGCCAATGATGCGCAGGCCGACGATGAACTGCGCGTCCTTCTGGCGGCTCCAGTCTACGGCCAGGATGCGCTCGGGCTGGTCGACCATCAGGTGGAGCGCGTTGCGGCACGTCGCGCGGTGGATGTTGATCGCGCCGGTCTTGCTCGCGAAGCCGACCACCTCGTCGCCGGGGATGGGGTTGCAGCAGTTGGCGTAGCGCGTGGCGAGGTCCGACATCGGCTCGCCGTCCACGATCAGCGTCGGCTGGCCGAGTTCGCGGGCCCGCTCGTTGACGCGGATGACTTCCAGGTCGAGCGCCTGCGCCTCCGCCGTGGTGGCGGCCTCGCGCTCAGCCTCCGCCCGGGCCGCCTCGGCCCCCCGTCGCAGCACCTCGATGAACGTGTCGGCGTCGTAGCTGCCGGTGCCGATCTCGTAGAAGACCTGCTGCGAGTTGGGGTATTTCAGCTTCGTCGCCGCGCGCGCGATGTCCTGCTCGTCGATCTCCACGCCCGACTTCGCCAGCCGCTTGTCGAACACAGCACGGCCCTGCTCGACGGCCTTACGGCGCTTCTCGTTGACCCACTGCCGGATGCGGCCCTTCGCCTTCGAGGTTACCACGAAGTGCGCCCAGTCGGGGTTGGGCGTCTGCTTCTTCGAGGTGAGGATCTCGACCTGGTCGCCCGAGGCGAGGCGGTGCGCGAGCGGCACCATCTTGCCGTTCACCTTGGCCCCGATGCAGTGGAAGCCGACCTCGGTGTGGACCTGGAAGGCGAAGTCCACGGGCGTCGCCCCGCGCGGGAGCGTGATAAGGTCGCCCGCCGGGGTGAAGACGTAGATCTCGTCCGCGTAGAGGTTGAGCGCGAACTCCTGCACGAAGTCGCTCGCCGCGTCCGGCTGCGGGTTTTCGAGCATGTCGCGCACCCACGAGTAGAGCGAGTCGAGCCGCTCGTCCGCGCGCGGGTTGTTCTTCGAGCCGTCGGCGTTCTTCTCCTTGTACTTCCAGTGCGCCGCCACGCCGCGCTCGGCGATCTCGTGCATCTCCTGCGTGCGCACCTGGATCTCGATGCGCCGGCCCTTCGGCCCGATGACCGTCGTGTGGAGGCTCTGGTAGCCGTTCGACTTCGGGACGGAGATGAAGTCGCGGAAGCGCTCGGGGATGGGCTGGTAGAGGTCGGTCAGGATCGAGTAGACGCGCCAGCAGTCCTCGCGGCCCTGGCGGCCGGTGCTCTCGAGAATGATGCGGATGGCGAAGAGGTCGTAGATCTCGTCGAGGTCCTTCTGCTGCGCCTTCATCTTCCGGTAGATCGAGTAGATCGACTTCGAGCGCCCGGTGATCTCGAAGGTCAGCCCCGACGCCGCGAGCTCGGTCTGGACCGGCTTGATGAACGAGCGGATGTAGGTCTCGCGCTGGCGGCGGTTCGCCTTCAGGTTGCCTGTGATGTGGGCATGGGCATCAGGGTCGATGTACTTCAGGCAAAGGTCTTCGAGCTCCGTCTTGACGGCGTTGAGGCCGAACCGGTGCGCGAGCGGCGCGAAGAGGTCGAGCGTGTCCGAGGCGATGCGGAGCTGCTTCGCCTGCGGGAGGCTGTCGAGCGTCCGCATGTTGTGCAGCCGGTCGGCGAACTTGACCAGGATGACCCGGATGTCGCTCGCCATCGAGAGCATGAGCTTGCGCACGTTCTCGTCGCGGCCCAGCTTCTTGCTCTCGAAGACGTGGTCGATCTTGGTGACGCCGTCC
>JBCCRG010000028.1:0-15281 GCA_039208155.1 Bacteroidota bacterium
AAGGGCAGGAAGTCGAGGTAGTTGCCGTCGGAGCTGTGGGCTACAGCGTCGAGCTGGTCGCCTTCGGCAGCGCGGACGGGCAGCGTGGCGGTCAGCGCGACGAGGGCGAGGACGGCAAAGCGGAGGGCGCGCATCAGGCGAAGGGGAGGAAACGGATGAACGAGGTACGCTGTGCGGGTCATGCCGTCGGGGTGGCTTGGGTCATCGGGCGGCCTTTGAGGACGAGCCACTCGCTCGCCACGCCCAGGATGAAGGCACTGAGCAGCCCAGCCACAAACCCAGCTTCCTGCACCTCCACGAGCAGCAGCGTCAGCACGACCGCGAGCAGTAGCAGCACGATCCGCACGACGAGGCTCGAGAGCACGAGGCGGATAAACACGTTGTCGGGCCGCCCCAGCGCGTAGCGGATCACCGCCAGGCTCGCCGCCGCGTTGCACACGCCGAGGCCAGCACCGAGGGCGAAGCTGAACCAGAAGGCGGGGGGCATTGACGCGACCAGTGGGAGTGGGGGAAGAAGCGCAGCCAGACACTACGGAAGCGGTGCTGTCTGCGACGTCGGGCAAGTTAGACCGACCCATTTTGAGGGGGCGGCAAGGGGGCGTGAAGATGAAGCGAAATGGCCTGTTTTCGCAGGAAAAGCCCTTCGCACGGTCTTCGCAGACGCCCGTCCCTACGCTGACTTTTCTCCTCCGCCGGGCGGCCTTCCGTATCGCTTCGCGGACGCCTCGTTGAGGTCGGCCACGAGGCGCACGAGCACCACGAACACAGCGATGACGCCCAACAGGCTACCCAGCAAGATGCCCCACGGACTGGTGCCGAGCCAGTTGTCCACGAGGTAGCCTAGCCCAGCCATCATCGCCATGGTCAGCCCCACCTGGATGCCCACGTGCATGTAGGGCCCGGCAGCTTTCAGCGCCGCACCAGGACTGCTCCCGATCCGCTCCGGCGCGGGAGCCTTGTCGCGCTCTGGCTGGGAGGCGCGGTGAGCGTAGTCGGAATCGCGCGGTGGCATGGATGGCGGGGGGAACCGTCAGGTTGGAAGCTTAGCGCTGCTCTTGGCACCGCCTCCCTTCGTCAGACCGGTCATGTCGCACCGGCCTGTGAACACGGCCCCGTCCTCGACGACCAGCTTGGAGGTGCTGATGTTGCCCTCAACGCGTGCCGTGTTTTTTAGCACGAGCCGTCCCGTGACCGCGACATCGCCAATGACCGTGCCGCTGAGGTCCGCGCTTCCCGACTCTAGGGTGCCATCGATCTTGCCTTCGCCGCTGAGGACGGTGCGCCCCTCGACGTGTACGTCGCCCTTGATCTCGCCGCCGATGTGGATGTCTGCCTTGGAACGGAGACTCCCCTCAATGACGGTGCCCGCACCGATGATGTTGTTGGTGGGGCCTGTCGGCGGCGCAGCAGAGGCTCGGAGTTTGGCCATGATGTGGTGGAGTAGCAGAATCGGTTGTGGAGGGGGAAGACAGACTAGGTGCCCGCCGTAACGAGGTACTGGCGCGGGTCTTGGGCGAGCCCGTTGCGCCACAGCTCGAAATGGAGGTGAGGCCCCGTGGTGATCTCGCCCGTGTTGCCGCTGACGGCGACGGCCTCGCGGCTCCCGACGCGGTCGCCGATGCGCTTCAAGAGCCGTGCGTTGTGCTTGTAGACGGAAAGATAGCCGTCGGCATGCTGGACAGCAATCGTGAAGCCGCCCTCGTGCGTCCAGTCGGCGAAGGTGACATAGCCGTCACCGACGGCGCGGACGGCCGTCCCTTCCTCGACGGCAAAGTCAGCCCCGAAGTGCCCGGTGCGGGCGTTGAAGCCGCGCCCGAGGAAGCCGTCCACAGGTGGCAGCACAGGGAAGCGCAAGCTCGCGAGAGCCTCGGCCGTGCGAACGGCTGCGGTGGGCTCTTCGCCCGCGCTGAGGAAGCGGTAGCGGATGGCGGGCTGCTCGTGGTCGGCCCAGTCACTCGTCGGGGCGGCCCGCGCCACGCTGCCTGGCTCGTCGAAGTCGCTCAGGTCGGGAAGCTGGGGCGGCGCGTCCGACACCTCGGTCGTATCGGCTTCACCTGTGATGAGCCGTCCGAGTTGGGCGAGTTGCTGGTACTGCAGCGCGATGGAGTCGCGCATAGCGAGGATGCGCTCCTCCTGCTCCACGACCTGCCCACGAAGCACCTCGGCGTCGGGCCCGATGAGCGGGGCGCGCAAGGCTGGAGTGAACACCACGAGCGCAGCGAAGGCGAGCGCAAGCACCAGGGCACTGCCGAGCAGGGCCCCGATGAGGAGTCCAGGCTGGAAGCGGTATTGATGCGGCTCCATCGCCTCGTCGTCCATCAGGATGATGGTGCAGGAGCGCCCAAAACGGCGCGCGAGGTCGAGCACAAAACGGAACATCGGGACTGGGCGAAAGCGGTGCGGATTGACTCGGGGCGCACGCTGCATTCGTTGTATCTCCACAGCGTTCGTTCTAAATTACTCAGTTCAACATCGCTCATCGCGGCGCGCGTCGCGAAGTCCCAACGAACCTGTCTCCCCCATTCATGCCTCAGCACAAGTCTGCCGAGAAGCGGGTCCGCCAGAACGCCAAGCGGCGTACCCGCAACCGCTACCAGAAAGTCCGCGTCCGCACGCTCATCAAAGACCTCGAAGCGACGCAGGACCCGACCGCCGCCGCTGAGAAGCTGCGCGTCGTCAAGGCGCAGCTCGACCGCCTCGCCACGAAGGGCATCTTTCACCGCAACAAGGTGGCGCACGTAAAGAGCCGTCTGGAACGCCACGTAAACGGCCTCACCTAAGGCACAGCCTCGCTAGCCCTGAGGCCGCCTGGATTCCCGGGCAGATCGAGAACCGATTCGCGTTCGCTGGAGTCAGAACCGGGCTTGGGGCCGACAATCGGAGGGGAAAACGCTGCTTTTTTCTCTTCGCTTTGCCTGCATTTCTTCCGCATTGCGTACACTTCTCCCAGTCTCCGCTTGCTTGTGTGGGGGCGTCGTGCCGAACGTTAAGGGATTGTCCAGGGCCGCGCGCGTCCTGACTCCTCGTTTCGACGCCCTCTCGTCCACCTCTCTCCCCGGACGGGCCTGTACGTCGGAGAAGCCTGTTTGAATGCCTCCTGAGCGGAGTCCCGGACGGCTCCATCCTTCGTCCACCATCACGTCCATGAACCGCATGACTACCACAATGACCTTGCGTCTACACACGGCTCTCTTGCTCGGCTGTGCGACCCTGCTGATGCTGGCGCCCTTGGCGCAAGCGCAGGTGCGTGCCGACAATTCCCTCTATCTCGCCGCCCAGGTCGGCGTCGGTGCCTACGGCGGCGACATCGATGGCGTCCCCGACGGGGAGTTCGGCGACTACCTCGACCAGTTGGGTCTCGTCTTCGGCGGCGAGATCGGCTACCAGTTCTCTCCAGCCCTGGCCCTCGGTGTGGGCTACCAGTATGGTTCGTACCCGGGCCTGGAGCAATGGGACCCGGACCCCTCTGTTTTCGCCAACGAGGACGATGTCGTCCAGCACCTGGAGGTACTGTTCCGCTACGTTCCGTTCTCGGGTGCCCGCCTGAGCCCGTATGTGAAGCTTGGTGCCGGGTTTACGTTAGCGACTCCCTCGCCGCTCAACCCTAGTGATAACTTCGCTGACGAGTGGGGAGCAGGTCCCGTCGCAGGACTCGGCCTCGACCTCGTTTTAGGGTCCCGCCTATCTCTCTTCGTTGAGACGAAGGGCTTCCTTGTTTTCCCGGATGATGTGGTGGACAACAACAACCCGTCTGAGAACAGCGACCAGTCCGTCTTCTTCAACCCCGCTGCGGACGACATGGACTTCGACATTCTCGCATCGGCCACGGGCGGGCTCCGCTTGACGTTCAAGCCTGCAGTCACCAAGGTGGACGCTACGATCGACGGACCGACCAGCCTAGAGACAAACGAATCTGGGACCTACACGGCCTTCGTGAACGACGACGCCACCCAGCCCTGCGAGTACACCTGGGACTGGGGCGATGGCCAGACCTCGATGGGCCTCACGGCGACGCACGCCTACTCGGACCCGGGCACCTACACCGTCACCTTTACGGCAGCCTGCAAGGCCAACACCGATGTCGAGACGCTGCTCGTGACGGTTGTCGCACCGCCGCCGCCGCCAGTTGAAGCGCCTGCACTCGCCAATTGCACGGCGACGCCGTCTGAGGCGAACCTCGGCGAAGCTGTCCGCTTCAGCGCCACGGTGACGGGCACACAGCCAATCACCTTCGCCTACGACTTCGGCGATGGCTCCTCGGCCAACACTCTCACGGCGACCCATACCTACAACGAGGTAGGTGAGTACACGGTCACGCTGACAGCCACCAACGAGGCCGGTAGCGACAGTTGCACGTTCGTTGTCAACGTTGCCGACCGCTTCTGCGCCGAGGTGAATGACCTCAACACGGTCTTCTTCGACTACGGTGCGAGCAGCCTCACCAGCGATGCCCAGGGTCGCCTTGATGAGAACATCGAAGTGCTGCAGCGCTGCCCAGACCTCTGCGTGATCGTGAACGCCTACACTGACGACCGCGAGGGTGACAAGCTGCGCCTCTCCGAGCGTCGCGCTGGCGAAGTGAAGGCCTACTATATGGAGATGGGGATCGACGAGAGCCGCATCGTCGCGCGTGGTCTCGGCGAAGCACCGGACTCCAACTCGAAGGAGGATCCGGGCCCGGGTGACCGCAACGCCCGCCGCGCCGAGTCCGCGCCCGTGGATTGCGCAGAGCTGCCCTCGGATGGCTAAGTCCACCTTCTAACTATTCCTTCACAAGGTCCCTTCCCTCGCTCGGGGAAGGGACCTTTTTTTATGTCGCTAATTCTGCCTATACTTAGTCGTCTGTGCCTGCAAGCCGCAACCATGCAGGTACGTCTACCTCATCGCTCTCCGCACACCTCCTCGTTTGTCTTTGGTTTTTGCTATGAAGCACCCCTGGAATGTCTTCGCACTGGCCCTGGCAGCTCTGCTCCTAGCTCCCAGTGCCCTTGCGCAAGTCCGCGCTGACAACACGTTCTACCTACAAGCCCGTATCGGCTGGGGCATGTATCAGGGTGATCTCGACAAGAACCCTGATAATGACATCGCCACCTTCTTCGAAGACGGAGAACTGACGTTCGGCGGCGAACTGGGCTATCAGTTCAGCCCGGGCGGTTCTATCGGGCTCGCTTACGTGTACGGTACCTACCCGAACACCCTGACAGACTTCGCTGGAACTGGTCCTTCCGGTCTGGACGACGACGTTTCTCAAGAGATCCAGCTCCGTCTACGCCTTACTCCCTTCGGTGGGCGGCGCGTGGCCCCCTTCCTGACCCTAGGCGGCACTTTTGCATTCGTCAACCCTGGCAACTCGGTCAATGACCCCCTCGAAGACTTCGCCTACGGGCCGCTCGTCGGCGGTGGGCTAGACATCCAACTCACAGGCCGCCTTGCCCTCGTCCTAGAAGGCGACCTGCGGGTCCTCTTTCCCGATGGGGGCTTCGACGGCGCTAACCCCGGCGATGCGGTCATTCCTATCGCGGGCGACGAGGCCGACTACGACATCCTCAGCTCCGTTGGCGGTGGGCTGCGCTTCACCTTCAAGTCGCCGATCACCCCGGTCGACGCTGTGATCGACGGGCCCATGACGCTAGAGGCGGGCGAAACCGGCACCTTCTCGGCCGACGTGAACCCGGATGCGACAGGGCCGCTCGCCTTCGCCTGGGACTGGGGCGATGGCAGCACCTCCACCGGTCTGATTGCGACCCACACCTATGCGGCACCGGGCACCTACACGGTTACGTTCACCGCAGAGGGTCCCGCCAATACCGACGTGGAGCGCATGACCGTCGAGGTGACGGAGCCGCCGCCGCCGCCGGCCCAGCCGCCAGTGCTTGCTAACTGCACTGCGCAGCCTGGCACGGCTGGGGTAGGCGAAGCCGTTCGCTTTAGCGCGACGGTGACCGGCACCACGCCCATCTCGTTCCGCTACGACTTTGGCGATGGGGGCTCGGCCAACACGCTCAACGCGAGCCACACCTACAACCAGACGGGCACCTACACGGTCACGTTGACCGCGACCAACGAGCAGGGATCCGACCAGTGCACCTTTGTGGTGAACGTAGCGGACCGCTTCTGCCAGGACGTCTCGGAGCTCAACACGGTGTTCTTCGACTACAACGCAAGCGCGCTCACCGGCGACGCCCGCAGTCGCCTCGACGAGAACCTCGAAGTGCTGCAGCGCTGCCCGGACCTCTGTGTGGTTGTGAACGGCTATACGGACGACCGCGAAGGCAACAAGCTCAGCCTGTCTGAGCAGCGTGCTACGTCGGTCGCGGCCTACTACGTGCAGAGCGGCATCGATCAGAGCCGGATCACCACGCGGGGCCTCGGCGAGGCACCGGACTCCAACTCGAAGGAGGATCCGGGCCCCGGCGACCGCAATGCACGCCGCGCCGAGTCCCTCCCCGTTGGCTGCTCAGCCATGGGCAACTAAGCGCCAGAGCTTAGCGACTCCACTGCGAGGCCGGCTCCCCCCGTGGGGCCGGCCTCTGCTATGTACCACCGCTGCTACCGTGTAGCCAGAGCCTCCGCGCGAGGCTGTTTCGGTGCAATCGCGCTGAACTACCGTAGATTGGTGTACACAGCGACCTCGCGTCTCAGGGGTGCCCCTCTGCCCGCACGTGTAGTCTCAAGATCGAAATGCGGACCGATCTTTGACTGCAGCGTCCCTGCTTTTTCTTCCCTCTGCTCCTACGGGTTATGCCGTTTCGTCGCCTCTGGACCCTCCTGGTCTTCGGACTGCTGTGTGCACTCACTGCCCCAGACGTCATCGCGCAGCAGCGACCTAGCGGCTCGCTCTACCTGAACGCGCGGGTCGGGTTTGCTCTCTACCAGGGTGACCTCGACAACAACCCCGAGAGCCGCCTATTTGGAACGTACACGCTCCGTCGGGCCAATCAGGACATTGAGTACGAAGGGTACTTCCCCAGCGCAAGTCCGGGTGGCGGGTTCGAGGTAGGCTACCAGTTCCGCCCTGAACTGGCGCTGGGACTCGCCTACCACTTCGGGCGATACGAGGACATGCGAACGGCTCCATCGCCGGTCAACCCTGCCCAGTTGGTGGGATTCAACAGCACTGAGGACGTGCACGAGCTACAGCTACGCCTTCGCTACGTGATGTTCGCCCAGGCTCGGATCTCCCCATTCGCGACGCTCGGTGCTTCTGTGGCCCTCCGGTCGCCTGCGAGCGCCAACGCGGGCGGCTCCGACGAAGTGGGATGGGCTCCCCTCTTCGGGGCTGGCCTCGACATCAAGCTCAGTCCTCGGCTCGCGCTGATCGCAGACCTCGACTTCCGCGCGTTCTTCCCTGACGATGCCATCGACGGGGCCAACTTTGGCGAGGAAGGCGGCCTGATTCGCGCCCCCGCTGCCGCGCGCGACGACGCAGCCGACTACGACCTGCTCAGCCACCTCGGCCTCGGCCTGCGCTACACCTTCAAGTCGCCCGTCATCCCCGTCGAGGTCTTCATCGACGGGCCAGACACGCTGTTCGTTGGCGAGTCCGGTACGTTTACAGGCGACTACAACCGCGACGCGACGCCTCCGCTCGAGTTCGCCTTTGACATGGGCGACGGCACGGCCGTGCCGGGCGTGCTGAGCACGCTGCACGCGTACGACCAGCCTGGGACCTACACCGTCAGCTTCACCGGGACCGGGCCGATCAACTCTGACGTGGCGAGCAAACCCGTTGTGGTGATCGAGCGTCCGTCCGAGGCACCCATGATCGTGGATTGCTCGACGCTTCCGCGCGAGGCGATCATGTTCGGCAGCGCCGTGCGCTTCTTCGCGCAGGTGCAGGGGACCGAGCCCTTCAGCTATGCCTACGACTTCGGCGACGGGACCACGTCGGCGCAGCCAAGCCCAAGCCACACCTACACGGCGGCAGGCGTCTATACGGCCACACTCACCGTCACCAACCGCGCGGGCAGCGACACCTGCACGTTCCAGGTCATTGTCGTTGATCCCTTCTGCGACGAGATCACCGAGCTGAACACGGTGTTCTTTGACTACGGGGCCAGCGTTCTCACCGCTGAAGCGCGAAGCCGCCTCGACGAGAACATCGACGTGCTTGAGCGCTGCCCCGACATTTGTGTGGTCATCGAGGCCTATGGCGACTGCGACAGCGACGATGTGATGGAGATCTCCCGGCTGCGCGCTGAAGAGGTGAGAGCCTACTACCTGCAGAACGGGATCGACGCGAGCCGGCTTCAGGCACGCGGCCTCGGCGAGGACCCCGATTGCGATCCCAAGGGCGACCCAGGCCCGGGCGACCGCAACGCACGCCGTGCCGAGTCGATCCCCGCCGTGTGCGAGACGTTCGTCCCGATCAACCGCTAGCTTTCCAGACAATCTGAACCGACGGCGCATTCGCGCGTCTCACAGAAGCAAGCAGCCGCCGAGCCGACGGCTGCCCTACCCGGCGGTGCGTCCCACGTGACGCATCGCCGGTACTGTTTGTCGCTCTCTGGCTCACTGACGCCCTATCCTCGCTGATGCCATGCCCGGCTTCGATCTCGCTGCCCAGACGCGGCTCGCGCAGGCGCTCAAGGCCGAAGCCGCCCGGCTCGGCTTCGACGCCTGTGGGCTGGCCGAGGCGGTACGCCTGGACGACGAAGCGCGGCAGCTGGAAGCCTGGCTGACGCAGGGCCGCCACGGCTCGATGCGCTGGATGGAGAACCACTTCGAGAAGCGCGTCGATCCACGTGAACTGGTGCCGGGAGCACGCACGGTCGTCTCGCTCCTAGCGAACTATTACCAGCCCATCGAGGCCGCGCCTGAGCTGGCGGTACACTCCCAAGCTGGCCGCACTGCCCCGGGCAAGATCAGCCGGTATGCCTGGGGCGAGGACTACCACGTCGTCCTCAAAGAAAAGCTCTACGCCCTCTACAACTGGCTCGACGAGCGCTGCGGTGGCGTCAGTGGGCGCGCGTTCGTGGACTCTGCCCCGGTGCTCGACAAGGTGTGGGCGGCCCGCGCGGGCCTCGGCTGGCAGGGCAAGCACACCAACCTCATCAACCGGTCGCTCGGCTCGTTCTTCTTCATCGGTGAGCTCATCATCGACGTGCCGCTTCCCTCGGACGGGCCGGTTCCGGACTATTGCGGGCGCTGCACGCGCTGCCTCGACGCGTGCCCAACGGGTGCGCTCGACGCACCGTACCAGATCGATGCTACGCGCTGCATCTCCTACTGGACCATCGAGCACCACGGCCCGGAGTTTCCGCTGGAGGTGGCGCAGGACTTCGGCACGTGGCTTTTCGGCTGCGACATCTGCCAGGACGTGTGCCCATGGAACAAGTTCAAGCGCCCCACCGAAGAGCCACGCTTTCTGCCACGCGAGGGTGTGACCGACACCGAGTTGCGCGAGTGGGTCGAGCTCGACCTCGACGCTTACCGGCGGCGCTTCAAGGGCACGCCGGTCAAGCGCGCCAAGTTCGAGGGCTTCCAGCGCAACGTCCGCCAGGCCCTTCACAACGCGCTCCGTGCCCGCGAGCGGGCTGGCGGTTGAACGAGCCTAGCGGTTGAACGAGCCGCCCGCCAGCGGGAACGCCTGCGAGCCCTCGATCTCCGCGTACCGCCCCGGCGACAGGTAGGCGAGCAGCGGAGACAGGCGCAGTAGCGTCCAGTCGTCCACGGGGTGCCCGTTCTGGAGGTGCCCGCGCATGGCCGCCTCTGCGATGTGCGCTGCCACGACGCGACCCGCCACGAGGCTGTTTGCCCCAAAGCCGTCCACGACCCGATCGAGTTCGCACTCCAGCATCAGATAGGCGTCCTCCAGAAAGTGACCGTCGATCACCTCGGCAGGCACAGTGCGCAGCACATCGAGGCTCGGCTTGCTGCCCGCGCGGTCGCACCGCTCGGCGGCACCCAGCGACGCATGCAAGACCTGCGACGGGCGCGGGAAGCTGACCGTGAAGGCCCTGTAGTGCTTCGCGTTGTGGTACGTCGCGTGGCGCGGCGTGCACACGAAGCCGAAGTAGTTGTCCCACCCGAGCGGGCCTGCCATGTGCTTGGGAGCGAAGTCGTAGCGCTCCCCCTCGCGGGTCCCGATCAGCACGAGCGGTGCGACGGTAAAGAAGCGGTCCCAAATAGGCTCGGTGACATCGAGCGAGACGTAGGCATCCCGGGAGACTGACATAGGACAGCAGGCAGGCGGACGAGCAGGTCGTCCAAGGTCCATGCGGTCCCCCCTCTCCCGCTGCCCGTATGGCCCCGCGCTAGGCTGTGGGGGCGATGCTGACACAGCTGCCGCTACCCCTTCGTGTGCGTCAGTTCGAGAACGACACGCGGAAATTGAACCCGCCGTTGAGCGTGGACGTGCTCGGGATCTGGCTGCCCTCGCTCTCCAGGGACGTGTAGCGCACGAACAGGTCGGCGGTGACCTGGCTGGAGATCGTGTACGAGATGCGCGGCTCCAGCGTGATGCGCGTCGAGGCGAGCGGCTGCGCATCCTGGGGTGGCTCGCCAGCGAGGCTGCGGAGGAAGTCCTCGCGAAAGTTGAGGCGCTGGTCGATGTTGTTCGAACTGGAGAAGGTCATCGACATCCGGACGTTGTTGTTGATCCGGCGGCGGTTGAGGAACGGGATCGGGATACGCAGACCTGTCTTCGAGAAGCTCAGCCGTACCGATACCTCGTCGGTGTTGCTCTCGGAGATGTTGGCCCCGGCGACGCTGAGCGCGAGCGCGCGGCTGCGCGTGAAGTTGATGTCGGCCTGGATGCCGCCGCGCAGCGTCATGTTGAACCCGATGAGCGGCTGGAAGCGCTCGTTGAGGCGTACGCTTTCCGACTGCCGCGCATCGACAGGGACCTGGAAAACGCTGCCAGCAATGGTCTCCGACTCGGTGAACCCGGCGTTGTCGAAGACGCGCGCGTCGGAGCGGTAGTCGAGGTCGTAGGTAGCAGAGTAGCCATGGCGGAGCGTCACCTGCTGCGCGATGAGGCTGAAGAGCGGCCAGTTGCCCAGGCCGTTGTACGACACCGACCAGTTGGGCAGTGGCAGCGCGAAGAACCCGTTTGGGCCGAAGCTGCCGAAGCTGCTCGTCAAGGTGCTGCGGAAGTCCTCGGTCAGCCCATTGTTGCTGAGTGCCGTCGTGAGGGGGGCCCCATCCTCCGTAGTGCGCCCGGCCGCCACATCAGCCTGGAAACGGTCGCGGTGCGCCTCCACGAAGGCATCGTACGAGCCGCCGAGCGCCCAGACTGTCGCCGAGTTGCCCCCGTTCTCGATGGGGGCCGCCTGCTCCACGTCGAAGTTTCCTTCGCCCAGGTCTACCGTGGTGAAGGCGAACGTGGTCGAGCGGTCCCAGCCGAGCGTCCAGTTGAGATCGATGCGGAGGTTCCGGGTCAGCTCCAGGCTCGTGCGCGCCGTGAGGTCGTTGTTGCGGGAGATGGCGTCGTTGACCTGGAGGTTGTTGAGCACCTCCGGATCGAAGGCGCTGCGCTGTGGGCGGTCGCGGAGGCCGAGACGGTAGGCCAGCGAGGGTCCGTTGCCCCCGAGCGCGTCGAAGAGGTTGTAGGAGGTACCGTCGATCGCTCCCGACTGAGTCGTGCGGCCGCCGTTGTAGGTCGCCGTCACGTCGCTGATGCCCGTCACCGCGAGGAAGATCTGGCGTGCAATCGAGAGCGGCGAGGGCGGCCCGACGCGCTCCGGGATGGCGAACTGTTCGAGGTCCTCCTCGGTCAGCTCTTCGCCCAGCTCGGCCGCGTCTTCTCGGGCTTGCTCGAGCCGATCCTTCGCCGCCTCGCGGGCCGTTCGGAGTCGCCGTCGCTCCGCCGCATAGGCCTCCTGTAGCGTCTCAATACGTTCGTAGAAGCCGAACTGCCGCAGGAACTCGCGCGGAGCGACCGTCAGACCCGTACGCAGGTTGAGCGCGTTCGAGACCGACGCGAGCGGATCTGGCTCCACGTCCGCGCCGCCCCTAGCTGCGAGCGGCTGGAACGTCCACTGGAAGGCCGACGAGTAGGCAATGGGCTGAGGCCGGAACCAGCGGAGCCCCTGGAAGCGCGGCGTGAGCGTCGCCGTGAACGTTTGTCCGTAGCGGTCGGTCTGCACAGCGCGCTGTCCACTCACCACGTTGCCGACGACGCCGAAAACCGGCACCACATCAAGACGCTCGGTCGTGAACGTCCGGAAGCCCTTGAGGGCAAGCGAGTCGGCGGTGAACGATGGATCGATGAGCGGCGCAGCCTCCTCAGCGGTAAGCCCGCTGAACTCGCCCACGGGAGCTCCCGTCGAGTCGATCACGAAGGTGTCGTTGGTGCGGTCCGCACCGATGGCACTCAGCGTCTGGTTCACGTCCGAACGATAGCCGAGCGCCAGGAAGTTAAACGGGCTGTAGGCGAAGTCCAGGTTGCGGCGGTGCGTGAACACGTGATTCTCGCGGATGGCGTTGCGGAAGCGCTCGGGCACCGCCGCTATGCTTTCGTCAGCGCTGATGGGGAGGCGCTGCTGGTTCTCATCAACGCGCCGCGTGGCGTCGAACTGGAACGAGAACGACTGCGGGAGCAGGTTGAGCTGCAACTGTGCGAGGAAGCCGAGGAGCGGCGCCCCGTCAAGCAGCCAGAAGGGGCGCACGGTCTTGACACCGCGTGGCTGGAGGCGGTAGCGCAGCGACGTATTCCAACTCTGGCTGTTGTTGAACCGCTCCGATGGGCTGCGGCGCTCCGAGAGCGTGTTTGAGTACGACACCGAGAGCCCGTCGAGCGTGTAGCGCAGCCACGGCGAGCGCGAGCCACTCTTCGAGAAGGGCACCGAGATGGTCCGGGTGTAGCTCGCCGTTTCGGACTCCTCGCGGTAGAGCGCCACGAGCGAGTCGCGCTGGGCCCCGTCCAGGTTAGGATCGTTCTGGGCCTGCTCGATGAGGTCGTCGAGGCGGATATCGCCACCGCGCCGGGGGGAGAAGCGGGGCGTCGAGGTGCTCTGCTGGAGATTGACGGTGACCGGCAGCCGCACGCCGAAGCGCTCCGGCAATAGCTTGTCGGCGTTAACGGTGGTGTTGAGCGTGTAGGCTTGCCGGTCGGTGAAGGTGCGGTCGCCGAGGCCGCTGGAGAGGTCCCCGAAGGCCTCCGTCTGGCGCTCCACCCGCGCGCGGACCGTAGCGAGGTCGGCGAGGTCAAGCGAGACGGTGCCATAGGCGCTCCAGCCCGGCTCCTCGTCGTAGCCCGCGGTGCGCAGCTCGTTGAACCACACCTCAGGGTTGAGCGTCGTCGCCCCTACGTTGCGGATGCCGAGCACGATCGTGTTGACGCTCTCGATAGACGGGTTGCCCCGGATGAACAACCGGGCTCCGGCCGGTGCGTCCGGCGGCGAGACGGCACCGAGGTACCGGTTGACCGGGTTGGCGTCAGGGTTGTTGTTGCGCTCTACCTTAAGCTGGTTGAGCGCCGAGAGCACGATGTTGATCGAGTTGCGGTCGACCTCCTCGCCCCCGACGAACACGTTCGTCTGCCAGAGGCTATCGGGGTTGGGGTTGCCTCCGTCGCGCTCCGGATCGTAGGGGAAGACCGCCTGCTCGATCTCGTAGTAGTCGATTGTCTCGTTGGTGCCGAGGCGGACGAAGACGCGAAGGCTGTCCCCCTGCTCCGGATCAAAGCCCTCGCCATGCACGAAGAGTCGCAGGTTGCTGTACTTGGTGAGGTCGAGCTGGCCGCTGTAGGATCGGTAGATGCCGCGCGACTGTCCCGCCCCGAGTTCCTCAGCCCGCACTACGATAGCCTGCTCGCGCTGCTCGATCAGTTCGCCGGACACGTCGCGGCTGCGGCTCACGAGCGCCCCGCTCGGGGTAGCGTACTGGTTGGGGTTCTCCTCGTTGTTGATCGTCGCGATGAAGAGCTGCGTGTTCAGCGGGTTGGGCGGAAACGCCGGGGGCAACTCGGGCTCGACAGTCAGGTCGTCGTCGTCGAAGCCGACGAGGTCGGACTTGAGCCACTGGCTCCCCACGAGGTCGAAGGTGGCGAAGCGAAGCGTGGCCGGGACCTGGTGGCCTTCGGTCCATAGCCGGATCGTCTCCACGCGCGAGAAGTCCTGGATCCCGCCGAACTCGGTGCGGCCCACCTCGGAGCGCACCGGGATGCGAACCAGCACCCACTCCTCCGCCCCCTCTGCCCCGACGCGGTTGACGAAGAACGGGTTGCACCCGTCCTGTCCCTCGAAGGCACAAGGCTGGTCGATCACGCCGGGGGCGAGTGGGACGGCATAGCGGTAGAAGCTCTCCGCCCGGTCCGACGAGTTGTCGCGGTCCACGTCCTCGTCGTCCGGGAACGTCGAGTTACCCTGGCCGCTGCCGAACTGCTGCTGGCTCTCGAACGCGTTTAGTTCGACGCCGGGGAAGAAGCGGGTGAAGCGCTCCTGGACGGTTGCCTGGCCGCCAGGGAAGAGCGCCGGGTCCTCGAAGAAGGAGTTGTCCTCGAAGTTGTAGTAGTCGTCGCCGGAGGGGTCGAGTTGGGCGATGGCACGGTCGAGCGGGTTGGCGTCGCTGAGGGTGTTGAGGAAGTCGGCGAAAAAATCGGTCTCGGCGACGGCATAGGGCACGCCACCGTCGAGGTTGGGGGCCGAGCGGAGCCCGTCGAGGCCGAGGTCCTCGGTCTGCCGACTCGCGTCGTCGAGGTCAACGCTGCCTGAGGCATTGCCCGTGGCGAGCCGCCCGTAGGCACTGAAGAGCCCGTCCTCGAACTCCGTCTCGATGAGCCCGTCCTCCGTGTTGAAGTTGCCGTCCGGGAGCACGTCCTCCGAGATCTGCCCGAGGTCGATGTAGAGGACGGCCTCCTGGCTCACGTTCTCGGTCCCATTCCGCCCGCCGTACGGCGCCACGATGAACTCAACGAACTCGACGTTGTTACGCCCGTCGAAGTCGTTGTAGCCGTCGGGGAGGCGCTGGACGATGCCGCCCCACACGTCCTGCGGCGCGGCGGCAAACTGGCTGCCGAGCGCGCCGTTGTAGTTGTAGGGCCCGCGCCGCGTTGGGTCGAGGTAGAGGTCGAGCGGGGCGATGAACTCGGACTCAGTACGGCTGACCTCGCGGTTGGCGAAGATCTCCCGGATAGAAACGGCACGCGTGGCGTCTGTGGGACCGATCTGAGCGACGAGCCCCTGGTTCGCATAGAGGAAACGCTGGAGCGTGTACCACCCGAAGAGGCCGCGCCAGTTGGCCGCAAGTGTCGGGTCGGTGATCGCCCGCCCGTCGAGGGTGGTACCACTGCCATCGGGCCCCGCCTCCTGCGGAGCCGCCGAGAGCTGCCACGCGCC
>JBCCRG010000029.1:0-15250 GCA_039208155.1 Bacteroidota bacterium
CGGCCTTCGGGATGCTGCTGCGCGGCGACCGCATCCGCGGCATGGCCGACCAGGGCGGCAACATCGCGGACGCGACGTTCTTCATCGCCTTCAACTCCGGCGACGACGGCATGGACGTGGACTTCGTCCTCCCCGACGCGAGCGGCCTCGACTGCATCCGCTGGGAGGTCATGCACCCCTTCGAGGATGGCCTGGAGCACCCGACCTACGCGCCCGGCGCGACGTTCACGCTCGCCCCGCGCGTCCTCACCGTGCTCAGTGCCGTCGTAGGTCCGCCCACGCCGCCCGCTGCAAAGGCATCCAAGTCGCGGCGCGACACCAACGGGCGTACGCGACGGCGGTAAGTGGAACTGCCGAGTGCAGGTGCCGTGTCAGATGGCATCACCCCGTGACGTGTAACCCCGCTTGCCTGTGAGGTCTGCCATGAGCATTCGAGAGATCAAGGCGGCCATCGCTGCGCTCTCACCCGCGGAAGTTGCCAACCTCGCTGCCTGGCTCAGCAGCCAGCAGGCTGGGGACGGAGCCGTTGAGGAGGTGCAGGAACCGGAAGCGAACCAGCCCGACCCGAGCGTCTACGACCTCATCGAAGACTTAGTAGGCAGCGTGGAGGGGCCTGGCGATCTGTCGACCAACCCGGCGTACATGGAAGACTTCGGGCGCAGTCCGATGCGATGAGGCCTCGCACTCTTCTCGATACGGGGCCGCTGGTCGCCATCCTGGACCGAAGTGATCCGCATCATGCCTGGGCGCTGCGAACGTTCTCGACGCTGGAACCACCGCTTCACAGTTGTGAGGCCGTGCTGGCCGAGGCCACACACCTCCTCAATCGGAACGGTCTATCGACGCAGGGGCCGCTCGCGTTCGTGGAACGCGGTGCCGTCGTGCTCGATTTCCGCGTGCAGGAAGAGATCGTGGCGATTCGGGCGCTGATGTCGCAGTATGCCAATGTGCCTGTGGATTTCGCAGATGCCTGCCTAATGCAGATGGCGGAGCGCGTTCCGGGGTCGACCGTGGTGACTATCGATTCAGATTTTTTCGTCTATCGCACGAGCCAGGGTGACGCCGTGTCTGTGATCGCACCGTCGGAGTAGTAGGTGTCACCCAAGTCGCGGCGCGGCACCAACGGGCGTACGCGAACGCGAGGCTAGCCCACCGGCCCTGGCGTTGTGACACGCA
The DNA here is from genome assembly GCA_039208155.1 of Bacteroidota bacterium. Classification (GTDB taxonomy): domain Bacteria; phylum Bacteroidota; class Rhodothermia; order Rhodothermales; family Rubricoccaceae; genus JBCBEX01. Next base: position 1,177 of record JBCCRG010000029.1, read on the forward strand.
GTCGGAGGACTCGGTCCGTCGCGGTGACGAAGAGGCTGTGCCCGTCCTCGCCGAACGCACAGTTGGAGACCTTGCGCCCGAAGTCCATCGTGCCGAGCGCGGTGCCGTCGGCGGCGAAGACGTGGAGGCCGAGTGGTCCCGCCGACCACAGCCGCCCTGCGTCGTCGAAGGCAAAGCCGTCGGGCATCGCGTGGTCGATCTCTGGATTGAGGTAAGGCCCCGCGTCGTGGAAGGGCGCGCCTGCGCCGAAGGTGCCGTCGTCCAGCACGGGAAACGCCCACCACCCCGGGCAGTGGTCGTCGGAGCAGGCGACGAGAGCCGTCTGCCCGTCCGCCGTGAAGCCGACGCCATTGGGCCGGTAGAGCGCCTGCGATGCGACGGTCAGCGATCCGTCCTCCGGATCGATGCGATAGACGCCGGCGCGGTCGAGTTCGCGCAGGCTCGGGTCGTCGAGACCGTAGGGTGGGTCGGTGAAGTACAGCGCTCCTGTGGTCGGGTGCCGAGCTACATCGTTGGGGCTATTGAGGCGCTTCGTCTGGCCGTCCTCCTCGGCATGGGTGGCGAGGGGCAGCTTGAGCCAGCGGTCCTCGTCTAGGCGAAAGACGCCGCGCTCGCCGTGCGAGCAGAGGACCACGCGCCCCTCGGCGTCGAGAGCGAGCCCGTTCGAGCCGTGCTCGATGCCGGGCGGCTCAGGACCGGCATGGCCGCTGGGACGCAGGAAGACGCGCTTCGTCCATGCCCCGGCAGCGCCTGCGTCCGCACGCGCCTCGGGTGTGATGAGCCACATCGTGTTGCCCTTCACGTCCGAGACGAGCAGCCCGCCCAGCCGTTCGACCCAGACCGGGCCCTCGACCCAGCGTAGGCTATCGGCGATGACCGTGGGGGTGGTGTTAGGGTACAGGAGGTCAGTCATGAATAGGGGAAGAGGCTGAAGAGAGGGCGGGGCATGGTCGCCCTGCAGATACGCTGGGGGAAAACGAACGTGCCTGTGCGCTGCTCAGGTCCAAACCGTAGACCAGGCGGCGTCCCCAGGGCCGAGGCGCGACCGAAGACTGCGGGAAGTCGGTCGTCACGCCTTGACGCACCTGGCGAAGACCCCCACCTTCTCGCCCCTTTCTCCTCGACCTTCTACTCGCTCGCGCTATGTCTCGCGTCCTCATCACCGATAACCTCGCCCCGGTCTGTCACGACCTCCTCGCTCAGCACGGCGTCGATTTCGAGGTGCACCTCAAGAAGTCCGAGACTGAGTTGGCCGATCTCGTCTCCGAGTTCGACGGCTGGATCATCCGCAGTGGGACGACGATCACAGCCGATCTCATCGAACGGGCGACGAAGCTGAGCGTCATCGGTCGGGCGGGCGTGGGCGTGGACAACATCGACCTCGACGCGGCGACGCGGAAGGGCGTGCTGGTCGTCAACGCGCCCGATGGCAACACCATCTCGACGGCCGAGCACACGTGCGCGATGATGCAGGCGCTGGCGCGGCGCATCCCACACGCGCATGCATCGGTCACGGCCGGCGAATGGGCCCGCAAGCAATTTTCGGGGGCTGAACTCATGGGCAAGACGCTCGGCGTGGTCGGCGTGGGCAAGATCGGCCGGGCTGTCGCGCGCCGAATGCAGGGCTTCGAGATGCGCGTCCTCGGCTTCGATCCGGTGCTTGCCGAGGACGCGGCACGCCGCCTCGGCATCGAACTCGTCAGCCTCGACCGGCTGTTCGCCGAGAGTGACTACATCACCGTGCACACGCCGCTCAACGATGCCACACGCGGGCTCCTCAACGCGGAGACGCTGGCACAGTGCAAGCCGGGCGTCCGCCTCGTCAACTGCGCGCGCGGCGGCATCATCGCCGAGGCCGACCTGCTCGACGCGCTCGATAGTGGTCAGGTCGCCGGGGCCGCACTGGATGTGTTCTCCGAAGAGCCGCTAAGTGACGACTTGCTCCGGCTCGCTCGGCACCCAAGGGTCGTTGCCACGCCGCATATTGCTGCGTCCACAGGCGAAGCGCAAGAAAAGGTCGCCGTCCAGATCACCGAGCAGGTGGTGCGGGCGCTCAACGACGAGCCGGTGTCGACGCCGGTGAACGCCGGGGCCTTGCGCGCGGCCGCACAGCCCGAGGCCAAGCCCTTCCTCGACCTCGCCGATCGGCTCGGGCAGGTAGCCAGCCAGCTTGTGGACGGCAACCTACGGCGGATCACCGTCCGCAGCTACGGCGAGGCACTCCACCGCTACGCCGAGGTGCTCGCCGTGGCCGCCCTGCGTGGCATCATGGCGCGGTGGAGCCCTGAGCCCGTCAACCTCATCAACGCGAGCACGCTGGCTCGCGAGATGGGGCTGCACACCAGCGAGGAGTGGCGCACCTCGTCGGGCGACTACGACTACCCCAACCTCGTCGAGGTGATCGTCGAGACGGCGGACCGAACGCGCGCCGTGATCGGCACGGTGCGCGCGCCCGGCGATGGACGGCTCGTCGGGCTCGACGGGTACCGCTTCGAGGGCAAGCCCGAGGGGCCGCTCCTCTTCTACCGCAACGTGGACCGGCCGGGTATGCTCGCGACTGTCGGAGGTATCCTTGCCGAGGCAGGCGTCAACATCGCGGCCCTGGCGCTCGGCCGCAGCGGCCCTGGTGCGATGGCCCTCACCGTCATCTCCACCGATGAACTCATTCCCACCGAGGTGCGGCGCCAGGTGGAGGCAATTGAGGGCGTGGAGGATGTGCACGTGGTGACGCTCTAGACACCGTCCTTCGACGAATCTTAAAGGCGGGTCCAGGCCGCATGCTCCTGCTGCGAGGGGATAAATGCATACATGCCCCTGCTTGCGGCTTGTATGGCCCCCCTGCCACCGCGTACGTTGCCCCTGCGTTAACCGAACCACAACGCCGTTGGCGCGGCCATCGCCTGGGATACAGGCGGTCCAGCCATGCTACCTACGTGGTCGTTGACGTACCGAAGCGGAGGGATCCCCTACAGTGCCTTGACACCTTTCCAGGGCCCCCTCTATATTCGCCACGCTCAAAACCGCAACACTCTCACAACCTGTCGGTCTGCGCGGACGCTTGACACTGCCCCTCTTCGCCCCACCAAGCCTGCACGCCGCAGCGTCGGCATGGCGCTCTGGGTCCGGGGCTCGCGCACGGCTCGGTTCTCCTTTGCACCGCCACTAGGTCTACCCCGCCACGCAGTTCTTCGTTGAGGACACACGCCTCAATTGACTGCTGGCACCTGAGTAACGCACGCCGTCTGCTCCTTATTGCCTAGCCCGGCTCTTTTTTCGTCTTCACCCCAGACCACCATCACGGAGGTAGCATATGTACCGTACTGCGAGTACGCTTGTGCTTTTACTGTTGCTTGCCACGCCGCTCGCGGTGTTTGCGCAAAGCACCGGCAAGATTGCAGGCATCGTCACCGATGAGACCGGCGAGCCCTTGCCCGGAGCGAACGTCGTCATCGACGGCACCACCCAGGGTGCCGCCACCAACCTCGACGGCGAATACGTCATCCTCGGTGTCCCGGTCGGGGAATACGACGTCACCGCCTCTTTTGTGGGCTATGCCTCCAAGACCTTCGAGGGCGTCCTGGTGTCGAGCAACTTCACCCGAACTCTCGACTTCGAGCTCAACAGCGACAACACGCTGGGCGAACTCGTCGTCGAGTATGAGCGGCCGCTCATCCAGAACGACGCCATCGGCGTGCCCAAGGTGGTGACGGGCGAGGAGATCGAGAACCTGCCCGTGCGCGGCGTGTCTAGCGTGGCGGCGATTCAGGGGTCCGTATACAGCCGAGACGGCGACGACGACCTCAACATCCGTGGTGGTCGTACGGAAGAAGTGGCCTACTTTGTGGACGGCGTCCGGATCAGCGGCGGTGCAGCTGGTCTCGCCGTCCCACAGCAGGCTATCGCTGAGCAGGAGATGCTCATCGGGACGATCCCGCCGCGCTTCGGTGACGCGATGGCGGGCGTGATTTCCATCTCGACGAAGTCGGGTGCGCCCGACTTCTTCGGGTCGGCCGAGTTCATCACCTCCGAGGTGCTCGACGACTACGGCTACAACCTCGGGTCGGCGGCCATTGGCGGCCCGATCCTCCCGAACGGCCGCGCGAGCTTTTTCCTCGCGGGTAGCTTCACGCACGAAGCGGACGCCAACCCCTACTCCATCGGGACGATCCGCCCAGGCTCTGATCTCTTCAACCAACTCCAAGCGTCCCCGCAGGTGCTCCTCGGTACCGATGCGGACGGCAACCCCGTGCAGATTCCGCTCGGCGACATCGAGCCGGGCACGAGCGCTGCGGATCTGCTTGCGGACCCGGCAGCCTTCGGCGTCACGGTGCCGGAGGGCGTCACGCTGAACAGTGGCGCGCCCATCGAAGCGACACGCCTCATCACGGATGCAACAGGCTTCGAGGACATCAACGGGAAGGAGAACCCGGATCGTAACTGGGACCTCAACGGCAACCTGAACTTCCGTCCGTCGGACCAACTCAACGTCCGACTCGGCGGTGCCTACTCCGACAGCCGAGGCCAGACCTACAGCTGGACCAACTCCTGGTTTAACCGCGACATCAACCCCGACATCGATGTCGATAAGAGCGCGCGTGGGTTCCTCACGCTCCGTCAGAACTTCTCCAACACCACGTTCCTGCAGGTCCAGGGCGAGTACACGCAGCGATGGGGTGTGACGCACCCGAACGGGTTCGCGCCGGAGGTGGAGGAGATGCTGTTCTACGGCGATGTCGACGCGGAGCAGAACGCCGTCGCGGCGCGCTACCGCTCGCTGGTCGGCGATGAGTACGTGCAGCGCTTCGCCGATGGCGCGATCAGCCCAGGCAGCGCCTATGGGGCCTTCACGAACCCAGGCGCAGCCAACGGCGGATTCAGCAAGTACAAGTTCGAGCGGCTGCGCTTCTCCGGCTCGCTCCAGTCGCAGATTGGCGTCCACCAGCTCGAGATCGGCGGTGAGTGGGAGAAGCGGACCAACCGCGCCTTCGTGGGAGGGACCGGCTTCTCGCTTGCACTCTCGCGCTTCTACGACGACGGCAACGTCGAGCGTGGCGCTGAGAACGCCGTCACGTCCTACGACCAACTCGACTTCGAACTGGCCAACTTCCTCAACGGGACGAGCTACTACGGCTACAACTACCTCGGTACCGAGGAGGTGGACAGCGAGAACGTGAATGACTTCGTGAGCCGTGAGAACACCAACATCGCGCCGCACGAGCCGCTCTACTTCGCGGGCTACATCCGCGACAAGATCGAATTCCGTGACCTCGTCATCGATCTCGGCCTGCGCGTCGATGTCTTCGACAATGGCACGCAAGTGCTGGCAGACCCGTTCTCGCTCATCGATCTCTACCGCGCCAGTGACTTTGGCGGTGGCAACATCGTGAACGACAACGGCGACCTGATTGCTATGCTCCCTGAGGGGGGGGTCCCTGGTAGCATTGGGGGTGATTTCGCGATCTACACCAACACAGCTGGCGATGTTGTGGGCTACCGCGACACCGACGGACAGTTCTACAATGCTCAGGGTGGCCCGATCGCCGACCCGAGCGAGATCACCCTCCAGCTGGGAGGTACGCCTGAGCAGCGCGACGGCCTCAACGACCGGGTCCTCGAGGACTACGAGGCGCAGGTGACGGTCATGCCGCGCATCGGCGTCTCCTTCCCGGTGACGGACCGCGCGCTCTTCTTCGCGAGCTACAACGTGGTGTCGCAGCGCCCGTCCGAGAACGCGCTCGCGACGATTCAGGACTACGCCGGAGCCAACTCGGGCCAGTCCCGCATCAACAACGCCAACCTGGAGCCAGAGATCACCACCTCGTACGAGATTGGTTTCCGCCAGCGTCTTGGCCAGCGGGCTGCGTTCACGGTGACCGGCTTCTACCGCACGCAGGAGAACAAGATCACGCTCCGCAATGTGGAGAACGGGTTCCCGTCCGAGTACACCACGTTCCAGAGCGACGACTTCACCACCACCAAGGGGGCGGAGTTTGAGTTCGAACTGCGTCGGACCAACAACGTCCAGTTCCGTGCCAACTACACCCTCTCCTTTGCGGAGGGAACAGGCTCGGACTCCAACACGGCGACCATCATCGCATGGCGCGGGGTCCTCTTCCCCAACACGCTCGACCCGCTCGCCTTCGACCAGCGTCACACCATCAACACGACGCTCGACTACCGTCTCGAAGAGGGTGAAGGCCCCATGATTGGTGGTGTGCACCCGCTCGGCGGCTTCGGCTTCAACCTGCTCGGGCAGTTTGGCAGCGGCACGCCCTACACGCAGCTCACGGCCGACGGCTTCACGCCCATCGGCGTGTCTACGAACGGGGGGGCTGAGGGCGAGATCAACTCCGTCTATACCGGGTGGACCACGCGCCTCGACCTCCGCGTCGACCGTGACTTCGACCTGGGGCCTGCGACGCTCAAGGCCTACCTCTGGGTGCAGAACCTGCTCAACACGGACAATGTGTTCGGTGTCTACCGTACGACTGGACTTCCTGGGGACGACGGCTTCCTTGCCTCGCCAGACGGCCAGCAAATTCTCAACGACGCCGGTGCGCCTGGTGACCCAGAGCGTGAGTCCTATGAGTTCATCTACAGCAGCTACGTGGACGCCCCCGTTCAGTTGAGCGGATTCAAGACCAACAACGCTGGGCAGATCTATGGCTTGCCTCGCCGCGTCCGCCTCGGCCTGCTGTTCAGCTTCTAGCACGGCCTGCTTCGCGGGAGCTTGAGGTTCCAACCCCAGGCTCCCGCGAGCCCTCTCACCTACCCCGTTTGGAGATCCAACGACAGAACTATGTCTAGAAACTTAGTGCTCCTTGCCCTGATGTTTGCCTTTGGGTGGACCTCGGTGGCGCTCGCCGATGAGCGCGAGCCCAAGAAGAACCGGACCGGTTCGGAGCAGAACCCTCAGGCCCGCTCGGGTGTTGCGGCGTGCCTCTCCGGCACGGCCACGGCCGACCTCGACATCAACAACGTGCGTGCTCGCCTGTACAACAACGGCGGCCTCTTCTGGCGCGGCGGCGACCCCGTCTACGAGGTGCCCAAGGGCTCAGGAGTCCAGGCCATCTTCGCCTCGGGCATCTGGATTGGTGGCCAGGTCGGCGGCGAGCTTCGCTTCGCGGGCGCTGACTACAGCGACTGGGAGTTCTGGCCTGGTCCGCTTGACGACGCAGGCAACGCACCTGCCGACTGCTCGCCCTTCGACCGCTTCTGGAACGTCCGCATCACAGGCACAGAGCGCCTCACCTTCACGGTCAATGGCGTCGAGGAGCAGCGGGACATTCCGATCTACGAGGGCGACGTGAGCGACTGGCCCGTCGACCTCGGTGCCCCCTTCTTTGATCTCAACGGGAACGGCATCTACGAGCCCAACCCCGATGGTACAGGGGACCGACCTGCTTACATCTCCACGTCCGTAGAGACCTCCACGAGTGACATCACTCAGGCGGCCTTCCCCGACCAGCAGATCTGGTGGGTGATGAACGACAAGGGCAACGCCCACAACTGGAGCAATGCCCAGCCTATTGGCCTGGAGGTACGCGCCCAAGCCTTCGCCTTCGCGACGGCCGACGCCATCGGTAACACGACCTTCTACAAGTACCAGCTCATCTACAAGGGCGACGCGCCGCTGCAGGACACCTACCTGGGGCTCTGGTCCGACCCTGACCTGGGCAACTTCAACGACGACTATGTAGGCAGTGACCCTGACCTCGGACTCGGCTTCGTCTACAACGGCGATGCTGACGACGACGGCGAAGGCAGCTACGGCACGCTACCGCCGGCGCTTGGGTACGACTTCTTCCAAGGGCCGCTTGTTGACAACGACCTCCTCGACAACAATGGCAACGGGGTCGTTGATGAACCCGGTGAGCGCATTGCTATGGAGCGCTTCGTCTACTACAACAACGACACGGAGCCCAACGGCAACCCCTCCGATGGCGACGATGCCTACGGGTACCTGACCGGATTCTGGCGCGACGAGACGCCGATCACGTTCGGCGGAGACGGGTACAACCCAACCGACACGAATGCAGAGCCGGCCAGCTTCATGTTCCCAGCCGACCCGCCTCAGTTCTGGAGCGAGTACAACACCGACGGCATCGGCTCGACAAACCAGCCAGCCGACCGCCGCTTCCTCATGAGTGCGGGGCCCTTCACGCTCGAGGCCACGCCCGACGGGGCGCTGGTGGAGGGGGTCAACCTCCAAAACATCGTGTTCGGGATCCAGTGGTCTCGGAACTCCTCCACAGCGGCGCGCCAGCCCCAGATTGCCTCGCAGCGTCTGCTGGAGTTCGAGAATGTGCTCGTGCAGGGAGCCTTCAACGCCAACTTCAACATTCCGCGTCCTCCGGCCTCGCCGCAGTTGACGGCGACCGGGCTTGATGGGAAGGTGGTGCTGAGCTGGTCCAACCCGCGTCAGAGCAACAACTTCCAGGAGTCGTTCTCTATCGTCTCGCCCTTTGCCTCTCTCGGAGCCTCCGACGACACCTATGACTTCGAGGGCTACCGCATCCTGCGCTATGACTTCCTCGGTGACCAGAATCCGGAGGAGGTGGTGGTGTTCGATGTCGTCAACGGCACTGGCCCGATCATCGACCAGACGATCGACGCCGAGACGGGTGAGGTCATCAGTGGCGTCCAGGTGGCCGGTGGCGACACTGGCGTGCAGAACTACTTCGTCGTGAACAACCTCATCAACGCGCAGGAGTACTTCTTCGCGGTGCAGGCCTATGCCTACAACGAAGCGTCGGCTCCGCTGAAGGTGTTCGCCAGCCCGATCCAGCTAGGCGTCAACTTGCAGCGCGTCATTCCGGAGCAGGCGGGCTCGTTCCGCTCTACTACGACGCTGGAGGGCGATCTCATCCCGTTCACGGTGGAAGGTTTCCCTGCCACGACGGCCGACTTCGCAGCGAGCGTGATTGACCCGGGGAGCCTCACTGGGGATACTTACCGAGTCGAGTTCTTCTACAACTCGACGGCTACCTTCGGTGAAGGGGAAAACGCTCCGACCTTCTTTGAGGCGGGTGGAGACTCCCTTGCCTTCCGCATCGTCAATGCGACTGACGGGAACGTGCTCTTCGACTCTGTCGAGAAGTTCGTGCTTACCGGTACCTACACCGGCTACTCGGACCTGAGCGACGGCATCGACTCTGATGACGTTCCGATCTTTGCGGAGGGCTTGGAGCTCTTCGTCGAAGCCCGCCAGCCCGGCAGCGGCATTGCGGGCGCCGGAGCGGGTATCGTGGAAATCAGCTATGGCGGCACCGCCCGATGCACGTCCGAAGAAGACTCGGAGGCGTGCGCGCTCTACGGAGGGCAGACGGTCTGGCAGACCCCGAGTGCCAACAACGACTACTACGTCACGGCTGACGGTGGCGCAGCCACCATCGACCGTATCGAGTTCGTTGGGGCCCTTGTTGCGGAGCCGTTTGACTACGAGATGCGCTTCACCGACGCGTGCGCCAGCGGCGGATGCTGGGGCGTCTACACGCTCTTGGGCGGCCTGCGAAGCGATGGTATCGCCGTCGAGGTGCCCTTCGAGCTATGGCAAGTCCGCGAGGAGCAGGACGGTTCGATCACGGATGTTCAGCGCTTGATCCCGCTCCTCGACGCAGTCGGCGAAGAACCAGGCAGCTCCTGGCCCTACTCCGTGGCCGAGGGCGACTGGGATGGTACTGGTGGTGGCACCGGCGATCCCGCTGCGCTCGTGTCCGACATCGTCTTCTGGATGTTCCCGGACCGCCCCGATGGCTACGACCGTCTCGCTGCCGATGCGGCTGCGGCGGGCGGTGGCAACATGATCACCGACACCGACGACCAGGAGGACGTAGATCCCACGTCAGGCAGTGCCTGCCGTAACCAGGGCTTCTACATTGACTTCTGCTACCGTAACGACGAGCTCAGTGGTCTTTCCTCTTCGGGCCGCGCCTTCATTCCCCTCTTCGGGCGGATGCAACTCGCGGACCAAGCCGGTGACGGTACGGTACCGCCGGCTGGCACGGTGATCCGTATCTACACGGAGAAGCCGACCACCCCCGTCAACGCGCTGGTCTTCGACACCGGCATGTTCACGAGTGTGGTCGAGGAGACGGACCAAGCCGAGAGCGCATTGGACTTGATCCAGATCGTTCCCAACCCCTACCGGGGCTACTCGGCCTACGAGCGAGGCAACGTCGACAAGATCGCCCGCTTCACCAACCTCCCGGATGAGGCAACCATCCGCATCTTCACGCTCGGCGGCACGCTCGTGCGCACGCTCGAGAAGGTGCCGGGCACCGATACCATCCTCAACTGGGACCTCAACAACGAGGCAGGTCTGCCCGTTGCAAGCGGCATGTACCTGATCCACATTGAGGTGCCGGGCGTCGGCGAGCGGGTGCTCAAGTTCGGCCTCGTCCAGCGCCGTCTCCAGCTCGACACGTTCTAGTCCTCCTCTGCTCACCCAATCGACCAACCCAACCATGAAACGACTCATTGCGATCATGGCCCTGGCCCTGCTGCTCGCGGCTCCGCGCGTGCAGGCTCAGGGTGACAGTGCGGCGGGGACGGCAGCGGCGGACTATCTGTTGCTGCCGATGACCGCCCGCTCCGCGGCCCTTGGCACCACCCTGACGGGCGGCCTCAGCGACCTCAACGGCGTCGAAGCCATCCAGTCGAACCCGGCGGCCCTGATGACCAACGCCGGAACCAACGCCCTCTTCAGCCGCACCAGCTATGTGGCCGACGTTGGCATCAACTACTTTGGCGTGGCTCAGCGCCTGGGTAACAACAACATCGCCCTCACAGTCACAGCCTGGGACTTCGGTGATATCCCCTTGACCACGGCCGAGCAGCCCGATCCACAAGGGCTCACCTACGGGGCCTCCACGATCGTGCTGACAGGCACCTACGCCCGGCAGTTCACCGACCGGATCGCTGCGGGTCTGACCACGAAGGTCATCAGCGAATCCATCGATGACGTGAATGCTTCCACGGTCGCGTTCGACGCGGGGATGACATACGTAGTCGGCGAGAGCGGCCTGCGCTTTGGCGTCAGCCTGCGCAACTTCGGGCCGAAGCTCACCTACGGCGGCAACGGCCTGACGCGCTCGCTGACGGTCCAGAGCACCGATAACACGGGCTTCCCGGTCTCGTTCGACGCCGAGTCGTTCGAACTGCCTTCGCTGCTCAACTTCGGTGCAGCGTACACCCGCCAGGTTGCCGAAGACCTCAACTTCACGGTCATCGGCAACTTCCGCTCTAACTCGTACAACCAGGATGAGTACTCAGGCGGCCTCGAAGTGGACTTCCAGCGCCTCGTCTTCCTGCGTGGCGGCTTCCAGATCCAAGAGGACATGGACGCCACCTTCTACCAGGGGTGGAACGTGGGCGGTGGGGTCAACCTCAACGTCTCCGACGTGAACTTCTCGGTGGACTATGCCTACCGCGGCACCGACTTCTTCTCGTCGGTCAACCTGATCTCCGCGTCGATCACGCTCTAGAAGCGCCCGACACAGCTACTCGGCAGGGTAGGTCCTCTGGGACTTACCCTGCTTTTTTTCGTTGAGGCCATGGGCTTCTGCAATGGTGGAGAACTTGATGGCTTCAGGTTCATACGCCCCACCCATTGCCTTCATTTGTGACTCTCGGGTATGCGCCAGGCCCTGCTCTGTGTCGGACTTCTCTTCGCTGCCAGCGCATGCGGAGGCGGCGGGAACGGCGATGGCCCAGAGCCCGCGCGACAGACAGGAGGGACCGACGCCCGCCTGGCCTCGGCGACCTACACGGGTGATGAGGCCTGCGCCTCGTGCCACGAGGACCTGTATGCGAGCTATCAGTCGCACGGGATGGCCAACTCGTTCTACCGGCTCACAGCGGACAACACGGTGGAGGACTTCAGCGGGCGCGTCGTGCACCATGCTGCCAGTGGCTTCTACTACACCGCCTACCAAGACGGCGACCGCTTTGTGCAGGAAGAGTACCGACTCGGTAGTGGTGGTACGAAGACACACCGACTCGTGCGGGAGATGACCTATGTCGTCGGCAGTGGCTCAGCGGCGCGGACTTACCTGACGGAGGTCAACGGACGGCTGTTTGAGTTGCCGCTAACGTGGTACACGCAGGCCCGAGGAGGCGCGGGTCGGTGGGACATGAGTCCTGGCTATGAGGTGGTCAACAGTCGCTTCGATCGCACCATCCCGGCGCGGTGCATGGCGTGTCACAATGGCAACAGCGTGCCGGTGGACCATGTCCCAGGTAAGTTCGCTGAGCTCGACAACGGCATCGGATGCGAGCAATGCCATGGGCCCGGCTCCGTACACATCGAAGCGCGCCTGGAGGACCCCCAGCCCTCCGGTGGCGATCCGGACTGGCAGGACCCGACCATCGTCAACCCGGCTGACCTGGAGCTAGAGCGGCGGCTCGACGTGTGCCAGCAGTGCCACCTGCATGGCTCGGTGTCGCTCCTGCGCGAGGGCGAGGCGGCCTACAGCTACCGCCCTGGCGAGCCGCTTCAGGCGCACCGCGCCCTCTTTGCGACGGTTGAGGATGCCAACGCCTTCTCCGTGATCTCGCACGCCGACCGGATGAAGGCGAGTGCCTGCTTCCTCGAGTCGCAGGCGACGCCGGCTGCGATGGACTGCGTGACGTGCCACAACCCGCACGAGGGCTTCCGCGAGGCGGGCCCAGACTACTTCAACCAGACGTGCCGCTCGTGCCACGCCACAGAGCCATTGCAGGCTACGATGCCGACGCCCGAGTTGGTGGCCCAGCACAGCATTGAGGCCAACTGCTTCGCGTGCCACATGCCGAAGGTCGAAGCGGTCGATGCGCCGCACTCGTCGTTTACCGACCACTGGATCCGCGTCGTGAAAGACGGGGACGCCGAGGCGTTTGAGGGCGAGCAGGTAGCCGAGCGCGGGTTGCTCCAGGCGTATTTCCGGCGCGACCAGATGCCTGACGAGAGCATCTATGAGGCGATGGCCTACGTCGTCCTCGCGCGCCAGGAGGGCGACCTCGAAGCACTAGGCGAGAGAGCAATGCGGCTCCAGGGCGCGCTTGCCGCGTCGCCGACGATGGGCGAGGCGCAGTACCTCCACGGCTTTGCACTGCTCGAGCAGAACCGGCCCCAGGATGCAATCCCGTCACTCGAACGCGCTGTGGAACTCGGGCCAGCCATCCCTGAGCGTCTCAACGCGCTCGCCCAAGCCTACGAGGCAGCCCAGCGCAACCCCGCCGACGCTGAGCGTCTTTATCGCCAGGCCCTCGATGTACAGCCTGCGCTCGCCGACGTGCGCGTGAACCTCGGGCGGCTGCTGCAGGCACAGGGACGCATCGCGGAAGCGGAGAAAGCCTACCGGACGGCGCTCGCCGAGCACCCGTGGCTCCCGCAGGCGCACTACAACCTCGGCACGCTTCAACTCCAGCAGGGCCAGGCGGAGGCAGCAGTAGCTAGCCTGCGCGAGGCTATCACCCTCGACCCCGACCACGGCGACGCGCTGACTAACCTCGGGGTCTACCACGCGATGCAGAACGACGCCCGCGAGGCGCGCCGCTTCTTCGAGCGCGCGGTCGAGGCAGAGCCACGGAACGCGAACGCGCTCGCCAACCTGGGGACGTTCTACGTCCAGACCGAGCAGTGGAGCCGTGCCGAGCGGACCCTTACCCGCGCCATCGAGGCGGAGCCGACGCATGCCGACGCGCTCGCGAACCTAGCGCTCGCCTACTTCCAGCAGGGCCGCTCTGCCGAGGCGCGAACGTTCGCGCAGCGTGCCCTCACCGTACGCCCGGGGCACCCGCTCGCGCAGCAACTCCTTGGTGCGCTCTAGCCCGCCACGGTAGCCTTCGTACCAGCGGCGATGTGCGTCATGATCTGCGCCGCGTGGACGCGCCCATTCTCGATGAACCAGCGGCTCGTGTTCATCCCGCCGCAGACCGTGCCCGCGAGATAGAGGCCCGCCTGGTTGCTCTCCATCGTGTCCGGGTGGTGGTGCGGGATCCGCCGTTCTCCGTCGAGCGCGACGCCGAGCATTTCGAGGAAGCCGAAGTCGGGGTGGTAGCCCGTCATCGCCAGCACGAAATCGTTGCCGAG
>JBCCRG010000030.1:0-15076 GCA_039208155.1 Bacteroidota bacterium
GCCGCGTGGAGGCCGCCGGGAAGGTCGTAGGCGAATGGGGCGGAGGCGTCCTCGTAGCGCTCCAGTGCGTGCAGCCCGATCCCCGTCGTCCGCTCGACGGCGCGTTGGAGCACAGGCAACGCTTTCCAGCCTGTCCCTTCCGGCGGATCGCTGCCCACGACGGCTACGGTGAACTCTGCGCCTTCGACGAACTGCTCCACGAGAAGGTCTTGCCCGTAGAGCACGTGCTGACGCTCGACCTCGGCATGGAGCGCAGCGAGGTCATTGCAGCGGCTTGACGGCGCGATACCCTTGGCGGTGCCCTCGTAGCGCGGCTTCACGAAGACCGGAAACGCGAGGTCGAACGCGTCGAGAACCTGCCCCGGACCTGATCCGGAGTCGCGGGGCTGGCGCACCACCTGCCACTTCGGCGTGGCGACCCCTGCGGCACGGGCGAGTGTCTTGGTGAGCGCTTTGTCGAGCGACGCCGAGAGCGCGAGCGCGTCGGAGCCGAGGCACGGCACGCCTGCGAGTTCGAGCAAGACCGGTGCGTGCGCCTCGCGGTTGCGGCTGCCGTAGCTCTCCGCAATCGTGATCGCTGCGTCGAGGTGCAGCGCGCCGCTGAGCAGGTCGGGCATCCGGTCGAGCAGCGCCCGCGCCGAGCCGACACGAACGGGCGTGCGGCCGAGCGCCCGTACCGCTGCTTCGAGCGCGGCGATGGTCTCCTCGGGCTCGTACTCCGCATCCCAGTCGGGCGGGGCTCCGGGCGGCGGCGGCGTGTCGCCGAAGCGGTCGTAGACGAGGCCGATGGTCACGGATAAAGTGGACAGTGGACAGTGGACAGTGGACAGTGGACAGTGGACAGTGGACAGTGGACAGTGGACAGAAGCTGCCCGCGTGCGCCACTCCCGTCAAGCGAAATCCTCACTTGTCTGGCGAGTTGGATTTACCCACTCCTCCATCCGATCCTCCCCGCGTACGCGGACCCACTTGGCCACCGCAAAGACGCGTGTTTGGTTCAACGCCACCCGGCTGACTCGATAGTGACTTTACCTCCCACACGACGCCTCTCTCGAGCAAGCGTCGTCATGCACGCGTGCGAGCGCCCGTCGCAGCTATCGCGGCATTAACCGGAGCCTCCTCGTCCAGCGTTAGGCGCGGGGCAGCCGTCGTTTCGGTCGGGGCCTTGGTACGCAGCACGCTGGCCTCGCCCGCAGGAACGCCCACGGGCGAGGCCAGCGTGCTGATCACCTCGTCGGCGAGGGCGTCGAGCTTGGTGAGCTTCTTCTGACGCCAGCGGCGGTCGATGCCCTCGATGATCGGCGCAGCCACGAACGTGCTGAGCACCGTCACCAGGGTGAACACGATGAGGAAGATCGCGCCGATCTCGCTCATGCTGGACGCGACCGCCCCCGCGATGCCGCCGAGCACGATGCCCAGGCCCGCCCCATACCACTTGCCTTCCGTCTCCGGCTTCGCGTGCCCGACGCGCTGCGTGATGCGCAGCCGGACCCGGTCGCCGCGTTCGCTCACCCCCACGCGCGTCTCGACGCCGAGGCTGCTCGTGTGGGTCCACTCCTGCGCGTTGCCCACCGTCTCGAGACGCCCAGCCCCACTGCTCTGACCCGACCAGGACGCCGCGTCGATGCCGAAGCGCTCGCGGAGCATGGCTATCGCGTCCTCCCACCCCTCGGTCGAGAGCGGGCCTTCGATCCAGCGCTCCACGACCACGTGCGTATCGGTCATGTCAGAGCGCCGCTCTAGCGTCTGGCCGGTGTTGGCGACCTCAGACGCCGCCATGCGCAGGAACGAGGCATCGAGTCCGACCTCCTCGCCCAACCGCTCCAGTTCATCGATGGTCAGCCCATGCTCGGGCTTGGGCGTGTGCTCCTGCAACTCGACGGCGCGCTTGATGATGGCGCGCACCTGGTCCTCGGTGTAGATGCGGTCGGGCATGATGGGCATCAGGGTGGAGATGGGAGCCCCCGCTACGACCGCTGTGGTTGAGCGGTTTCCGCGGTAGGGTGCGCCGGACGCAACTGGTGAGCCCGTTACAACAGGTAGATGGGTGTGAACGTGAAGCAGAGCGGGAAGATGAGCAGGCTCGCATAGCCCAGCAGCCGGCGGCGCGGCGAGAGCGGCTCCGGGATCAGCACCGGCGGGTGCTCGACGCGGATGAGGTAGACGATCAGCGCCACCCAGACGAGCCAGAACCAGAAGCCGAACGCCTCGGTCAGCCCCGGCACGCGCGACCCGAGCGCGATGGCGAGCGTCACCGCGATGAGCGCAGGAGCGACGAAGCGCAGGTCGCGGTCGAACATGCGGTTCAGGAACAGGTAGAGCACGCCCGAGAGCAACCCCCACGTGGCGAGGTGCGCCAGCGCTGCCGACCAGCCGAGGCCGAGTTGGAACAGCAGCGGGATCTCGTCCACAAAGCCAAGCCCGCCCGAGAGAATCATCAGGAAGACCGTCGTCCGGGCGATGATGCGGTGCCAGCGGTCGCCGAAGAGCGCGTAGGTGATGTGCCCGCCGTCGAGCTGCCCGACCGGGAGGAGGTTGAGCGCGGTGAAGAAGAGCCCGATCCACGCTGCGAAGAGGACGGGGTAGTGGTAGATCTCGTGCATCGGCGGGAAGCCCGGCACCAGGTCGGCGATCAGGCTGATGAGCAGCGTCTCCCCGAAGACGATGGTCGGGAAGCTCGTGCCGCTCGGGGTCGGCGGCGGGGCGACACCCGTGGCCTGCCACGCCTGCACGAGCGCCTCGTGCGCGGGGCCGCCCACACCGAGGAGGTACTCCGGGCCGGGCAGCGTCAGGAGGGCATAGATCAGTGCCCCGATGGTGACGACGAACCCCGCGAGCGGCCCGGCGATGCCTACATCGAACAGGTGGTTCAGGCGGCGCAGCGGCTCGCGGATGCGGATGACCGCGCCCATCGTCCCGAAGTGGAAGAAGATGCCGAACGCGCCGAAGTCGGGCAGCGGAATGTAATACGGCAGCGAGACGTCGATGCGGTGGTAGCGCGCGGCGAGGTAGTGCCCGAACTCATGGCATGTCAGGAAGAGCAGCAGCGGCACGGCGTAGGCTAGCCCATCCATCGCGAGGGTCCACCAGCCGGGTTCGCCGAACGCCAGCCAGCCGCCCTCAGGATAGAGGGCCATGCGCCCCACCCAGATGCTGCCCATGAACGTGCACGCGGCGAGCGTCAGCAGAAAAAGGCCGAGGTGCAGCCCGTAGCGATTGCGCTGCCGCTGCTGGAGCGCGGCATCGTAGTTGACGAGCAACCCGCGGTCGGCGGCCGATCTCTGGTCAGGGCGAGCGAGGCGTGGAGGCGTTTCCAAGAGTGCGGCCGTGATTCAGTGGTCCCGTGATGCCGTGGATCCGGTGCCCAACACCCAGGCGTCTCAGATGTTCGCCGCGCTGCGCAGTCTCGTTGCATACACGGCCGCACAGCTGCACCGCAACACAGCTGCACGCGTGTCGTCACCCCAGCTCGTTCAGCCCCATCTCGATGCGGTCGAGGGCGAGGCGGAGGTCGTCGTCGCTGGCGGCGTAGGAGAGGCGGAGGCCGTAGGGAGCGCCGAAGGCCGTGCCAGGCACGGCGGCGACATCGTGGTGCTCCAAGAGATACAGGCAGAGCGCCGTCGAGTCGTTGATGACCGTGTCCGTCGGGGCGTTTTTGCCGAGGTGCCCCGAGATGTCGGGGAAGACGTAGAACGCGCCCTCGGGCGTCGGGCACGTCACGCCCGGCATTGCGCGGAGGCGGTCCAGGACGTAGTCTCGGCGGCGGCGGAAGGCGGCCAGCATCGTGTCGAGGCAGTCGGGGTCGCCGGCGTACATCCGGTAGGCCGCGAGCCCGGCGTGCTGGGTGATGACGCACGGTGCGCTCGTGAACTGGCCCTGGATCTTAGCGCACGCCTTTGCGATCCACGCGGGCGCGGCGAGGTAGCCCAGCCGCCAGCCCGTCATCGCGAAGCCCTTCGAGTGGCCGTTCACCACGATCGTGCGGTCGCGCATCCCCTCGCACGCCGCGATGGAGGCGAATTCGGCATCGTAGACCACGTACTCGTAGATCTCGTCCGAGAGAACCAGCACGTGCGGGTGCCGCCGCAGCACCATCGCGAGGGCCTCGATCTGGTCAGGGCTGTAGACCGCGCCCGTCGGGTTCGACGGCGAGTTGAAGATCAGGAGCCGCGTCTTGTCGGTGATCGCCGCTTCCAGCGCCTCCGGGCTCATCAGGTAGCCGTCCGCAGGCGCCGTGTCCACGATCACGGGCGTCGCTCCGGCGAGGCGGGCCTGCTCGGGGTAGCTCACCCAGAACGGTGCAGGGACAAGCACCTCGTCGCCCGGGCGGCACACGGCGAGCATGGCCTCGGCGATGGCCTGCTTGCCGCCGTTCGTGCAGACGATCTCTGTCGCAGGGTCGTAGGTGAGCCCGTTGTCGCGCTGGAGCTTCGCCGCGATGGCTTCGCGGAGGTCGGCCATGCCGGGGTTGGCGGTGTAGCCGTGGTGCCCGTCGCGGATGGCGCGGACGGCGGCCTCGCAGACCGGACCCGGCGTCGGAAAATCGGGCTCGCCCGCCGAGAGCGCGATCACGGGGCGGCCCTGGCGCTTGAGTTCCTTGGCGCGGCCCGAGATCGCCATGGTGGCCGAGGGCTGCATGGCCGCGACGCGCGGGCTGAGGTCGGTGAAGGCGGGCATGGCGGTGGCGGTGGTCAGGTGGGAGCGCACGGAGCCGAAAGATCGGCGTCGGCGGGGAGGTGGCGAAACGGAGAGTCGGAGAAAGGGCGTCTGCGTTTGAGGGTATGGGGGTGCGGAGTGGGGATGCCCCCTCGCCATCACCTCCACCCTGCCGCACCGCATCACGGCGACACCGCCGCACTGCAGCACCGCCTCACTCCCCCATCGGTAGGGGCTCGCCGTTGCGCTTGGCGCGGAGCGCGGCCACGACCGGCGCGGGCACGAAGCTGGACACGTCGCCGTCCCAGCGGTGGATCTCGCGGACGATGCTCGCGGCGGTGAAGGTGTGCTCCTCGCTCGGCATCAGGAAGACCGTCTCCAGGGTGGGCGCGAGGCGGCGGTTGGCGAGCGCCATGCGAAACTCGTAGTCGAAGTCCGACACCTGGCGCAGCCCGCGGATGAGCGCCACGGCCCCGACCTTCTTCGCGTGGTCCACGAGCAGCCCCTCGAACGCGACCACGTTCACGCGGTCGTGCAAGTCATGCGGCAGCGTCTCGATGCTGGCGTTCGCGAGGTGGACCCGCTCCTCCAGCGTGAAGAGCGTCTTCTTGAGCCGGTTCACCGCGACCGTCACCTCCACGCGGTCAAAGACCTGGAGCGCCCGCTGGAGCACGTCGAGGTGCCCGCGCGTGATCGGGTCGAAGGTGCCGGGGTAGAGAGCGAGTTTCACGGTTTCAGGTCGTGAGTCTAGGGTCGCGGGTGCGCCTCCGAATCAGCTCATAGTACACTGCTCCTGCCGCTGCACCGAAGGGAAACGCAGGCCAGAGTTCAGGGAGCGCAGTGACTGCTCCCCAGATGCTCCAGAAGAGAGAAGCTAGAATTAGGAGGAGAGAGTCCGTCAGGTTTAGGTCAGCACTGCTAGTAATGTCTCGAACTGCCAGTCCTAAGACAAAGCAAACCGATCCGGCAAAGAAGCTCATCAGCGTCACTAGCAACCCAGCAAACACTCCGCGTCCTGTACCTCGCAACGCGCCCTCCTCACTCGTCGCATCTGATGCCAGTCTAGGAGCTACCCAAGCAGCTACGAGAGCAGCCCCGATGGTTCCAGCCACTCCCACAGCAATGGTAAAGGATAGGTCGTCCGGCAAATAGCTCGCACCGAACGCGATGAAGTGGAAGACGACCCAGTACGTCACAGAGGACGCAGCAAATAGAACTACTGCAAGTAGGCGGTCGCTCATAGCTGACGCTTCTCAGCCTTCAACAGCGACGCTATCCCGAAAGACACTCACAATAGTCCGCCCGTAGCGGCGGCTCGTCTCCAGACGCGGGTGGTCGTCGAAGCTGTGCGTTTTGCTGTGCTCCAGCACGAAGAGGCCACCAGGCGCGAGGTGCGGCTGGGCGAGTTCGGGCATCCGCTCCATCGCCTCCAGTTCGTAGGGCGGGTCGGCGAAGATGAGGCCGTAGCGCGGGCCGGGCGGGCGTTCGAGGAAGGCTACGGCATCGCCGCGCAGGAACGAGCCCTGGTCAGCGATGCCGAGCGTCTCGGCGTTCTCGCGGGCGATCTTAACCACCTTCGGGTTCTGTTCCACGAACGTCACGAAGCTCGCGCCCCGGCTGATCGCCTCGAAGCCGAGCGCGCCCGTCCCCGCGAAGAGGTCGAGCATCTGGATGCCGTCGAAGTCGATCCGCGCCTCCAGGATGTTGAAGATCGACTCGCGGACGCGGTCCGTCGTGGGGCGCGTGCTGAGGTCGTCGGGAGCCTTGAAGGTGCGCCGCCGGAGACGGCCCGCGATGATGCGCATGGAGAAGTGATGCCGTGGTCAGTGAGTGCCGTGCTGCCGTGGTCGTACGGTTGGGACGCGCTGCTCGTTCACAGCTTCGCTGCTCGTTCACAGCTTCACGGCAAAACAGCAACACGGAAAAACGGCCGCACTCACACGAGCGCCGCGCCGACGCAGGGCACGTAGGCGGCCATCTGCGTGGGGCTGCCGGACTGTGCGGGAAGGCCGAAGGCGCGGAGCGGGTTGAGGCGCTGCGGCTCCAGCTTCAGCAGCGACGCTAGCAGGTCGTGGGCGCGAAGGTCGGAGTGCTCGCCGTAGAGCCACCACTGCTCGAAGGCGTCCGGCGCAAGGCCGAGGTCGGTCATCAGGCGGTAGGCGAAATACGCCCCGTCTTCTGGCGTGCGCGCGGGCGCGTGGTGCCCGGCATACCACTGCCCCGCCTGGCACACGACCACCTCGACGTGCGCCGAGTAGACGCCGAGGCCGAGTTGGAACGCGTCGGGGTGCGCGCCGAGGGGCGTGAGCGACGCCACGAGTGAGGCAGCCGCCTGCGTCGTGTCGGCGAGTTCGTAGCGTGTCTGGCGACCGAGCTGCTGCGCGAGCAGCCTCAGGCGCGCGTGGACCGCCTCGGGGATGTGGATGACATGGTGCCACGTCTGCGGCCCGGCGTCCAGCGTCTGCGTGCGGACGGGGACGGCGCGGACGCGGCCCGGGCGGTCGGGCTCGGCGTCGGCAAGGAGGGCGGCCTCGCGGCGGAGGCGGCCAAAGCGCGTCTCCGGGTCGAGGCCGTCAGGGACGGGCGTGAAGAAGCCGACGCAGTGGGTCGGGTGCAGCGCCACGTGCAGCGCGTCGGCCGTCGTGCTCTCGAAGAGGTCGCGCACCGCCGTCGCGATGGCATCGAGTTGGTGCGGCTCGGGGCGGCCGAAGACGGCGCGGTCGACCTCGAAGTCGAAGTCGCACGTGCCCAGGCGGCGCAGCGTCTCCGTGGGCCCGTCGTCCGTGTCGGCATGCTCCACCTCCGCGTAGCGCAGCCGCGTCCCGATGAGTTCGATGGCGACCTGCGAGCGTGGCCCGGCGGGCTGGTCCCACTCCTCGGTGAAGACGGCGTATTCGTGGAGGTCGCTCATGCGCGTGGGACGCGGGCGGGGTGCGCGAGGATCGGCGGAGTGCCGCAGCGGGCGAAAAAAAGTGGCAAGCGACCGGGGCTGAGCCGCGCGGTCGCTTGCCACGGAGGGGGACGGCGTGCGCCTACTCCCAGCTCGCCGCGTTGCGCATGCTCGCGATGGGCTCGGCGGCCCCAATGCGGTCGTCCGAGTCGGGGTCTTCGAGGAGGTAGATATCCACGTCCGAGGTGTCGTTGACGCTCAGCAGGAAGCGGTTGCCCGTGCGCGGGGAAATCGGCAGCGAGTCCACCATCAGGGTCTGCCCTGCTTCCAGCTGGAAGACGCTGTCCTGCTTGGCGACGAGCAGCGAGTCCCCCTTGACGTAGGCGACGAGCGAGTCGAGGTCGGCCGTATAATAGTCGTTCTCGCGCTCGAAGGAGATCAGGGCTGTGCGGATGTGCTGCATACGCTCCCGCGTGAGATCGGTGAGCTCCAGCTGGCGCTCGTACTGGCGGCCCGGGTCGGTGATGCTGAAGTAGAGGTAGTAGCCCAGCGCCACGATGGCAACGGCGAGGACGAGTTGGATGGCGATGCGCATGGGGAGTGTCCAGAGAGGAGAGCAGGCGAGCGGTTTATGATACCCGTCCGCGCGGCGCATTTTCAAGCCCGTCCGCGTAGCGCATGTTAAAGAGAGCCGCGTTGTATTGAGCAGCCTTTCCTCGAGGGGATGCAACACACGCGATCTCGAGCCAGGCGGCCTGGGCGACACCGAGCCGGTTGAAGCCGCGCCCGTCAAGACCCGGACGCCTCGTGCTAGTTTCCCCAGGCCCGTCGGATGCCAGATCCCCTCGATGGACGGCGACGTTGGCATCCCGTCGGCCAGGCCGCAACCACTGCGGACTGGACTCGAAGGTCTCCCGAAGGCCTACCCAGCACATCCGCCCTGCCTCTCCCCCTGCCCATGACGCGCCTCCTCATCAACATCGACCACGTCGCGACGCTGCGCAACGCCCGCCGCGAGCGCTTCCCCGACCCCGTCCACGCCGCCGCCCTCTGCGAGACCGCCGGGGCTGACGGCATCGTGTTTCACCTGCGCGAGGACCGCCGCCACATCACCGAGCGCGACGTGCGGCTCCTCAAGGAAACGGTCCTCGGCCGCCTCGACTTCGAGCTGTCCACGCACGACGAGACCGTGGGCATCTGCTGCGACGTGCAGCCCGACCTCGCCACGCTCGTGCCGGAGCGCCGCGAGGAGGTCACGACCGAGGGCGGCCTCGACGTGGTCGGCCAGCGCTCGCGCCTCGAAGCCGTAATCCCGCGCCTCCGCGCCGCCGACATCGAGGTGAGCCTCTTCGTCGATCCCGACGCCGACCAGCTCCGCGCCGCCGCCGACCTCGGCGTGGAGGCCATCGAGCTCCACACGGGCGACTTCGCCAACGCGCCGACGCTCGCCGCGCAGGAACGCGAAGCCGAGCGCCTCGGTCGCGGGGCCGCCCTCGCTGCTGACCTCGGCCTGAAGGTGCACGCCGGCCACGGGCTCGACTATACCAACTACGCCGTGTTTGCCCGGCACGTCCCGCAAGTCGTCGAGGTCTCCATCGGCTTCGCGGTGATCGCGCGGGCGGTACTCGTCGGGCTCCCCGAGGCCGTCAAAGCGATGCGCCAGGTCATCACGGAAGCGGCGCGCAGCTGACCCAAGAGGGGGCCTCTGTGTCCACCTCGAACCTGCTGTTTCACAACGCGACATCTTGTCCGCACACCTTGTCCGCCATCGCGCCCGGGCCTATACTTCTGCTCCTACTCTCATCCCCCAACCACCCACGCTTTCTACCGCTATGAGCAAATTCGATGACGCGATGGCCACCTACAAGGCCGCCATGGACAAGATCGGCGCGTCCTACGACGAGGCGCTTCTCAAGGCCGTCGCCAAGGGCCTCGGCCCCGCCATCTACAACAAGGACTCCAAGCTCGTCTCCTGCTCCGACCCCGAGGAGCTGATGCGCGTCAAGAACAACTTCCTCGTCAAGAAGCTCGGCATGGCCGACAGCGACGGGTTGATGGACGCCGTCCACGCGATCTGCGAGGCGACGAAGGACCTCAAGTCGAACAAGCACCGCGCGGTGTTCTACTACCTCCTCGTCAAGCACTACGGCAAGGAGGACGTGTACGCCAGCTAAGCCTGCCGTCACTCCAGCTTCGCGCGCCCGGTGGCCTCCGCCGCCGGGCGCGTTTTTCGTGGACCCGCCCGCCGCAGAAACGGATGTCAGAGGCTGTCGTTTGCTCAAGTCAAGCTCCCCTCCTGGACAGGAGGGGTCGGGGGTGGTCGAACATTGAAGCTAGATGGCGCTGTAGCGCTCTGTAGGTCTACCCCCTCTGTCTCCCCCTGTCTAGGGGGAGAACTTCCTAGGCTACCGCTTACCATTCTGATCCCCATGGAATCGCCGCTCCTCGACCTCTCCGCTGTGCCCGACGGCTTCCGCAGCGGCTACGTGGCGCTGGTCGGCGCGCCGAACGCGGGCAAGAGCACGCTCATGAATGCGCTGCTCGGCACCAAGCTCTCCATCGTCACCGACAAGCCGAGCACGACCCGCCACCGCGTCCTCGGCATCCTCACCGACGACGCCTACCAGGTCATCTTCCTCGACACGCCGGGCGTCGTCGAGCCACGCTACAAGCTCCACGAGCACATGATGCACGACGTCGAGCGCGCCCTCGCGGATGCCGACCTCGTCCTCTTCCTCTCCGACGCCGAGAAGCGCTCCGTCGCGGACCGCGCCCTCGCCCGCCTCTCGGACCAGATCGCGGATACGCCCTGCCTGCTCGTCCTCACAAAGATGGACCTCATCTCGCACGAAGAGGCCCTGCCGCTCGTGGAGGAGTACGTCGCCCTGCGCGCGTTCGACGACGTGATCCCGACGTCGGCCGTGAGCGGCTTCAACCTCGACGCGCTGCGCGACGCCATCGTGGAACGCCTGCCCGAGGGGCCGCCCTACTACCCGCCCGACCAGCTCTCCGAGCACCCGGAACGCTTCTTCATCGCCGAGATCGTGCGCGAGCAAATCTTCAAGCGGTTCCGCGCCGAGATCCCCTACTCGACGCAGGTGAACGTGATCGTCTACGAGGAGCGCGAGGGCCAGAAGGACTTCTGCGACTGCGAGATCGTCGTCGAGCGCGACGCGCAGAAGGGCATCCTGATCGGCAAGCGCGGCGCCGCGCTGAAGCGGCTCGGGGCCGCCGCCCGCCACGAGATCGAGGCGTTCACTGGGCGCGCACTCTACCTCCAACTCCACGTCAAGACCCGCGCCGACTGGCGCAACCGCGACGGCTTCCTGCGGAGCTATGGCTACGGGTCGTAGGTCGAGGGTCAGCGCTGCTTGATTTTGAATCCCAAGCCCTTCGTCACGGCATCGCAGAGGTGCTCTGGCACCTCGCTTACAACCGTGAAGCGGTCGAAATGCCGACGCTTCGGGTAGGTCTTGCGTAGCTCGCGAAAGTAGGCAGCGTGCTCGGCCTCCGGTAGATCTTCGAGCTTGCGAAAGCGGTACTCATCTTCATCGATGTCGTAGGCCCCGTGAAGTAGACCACCAAGGACGAACTCTGCCATGTGGTCCCAAGGACTTTTGCGTCGTCTAATCACGAGCGGCTCGTCGGGCTCGAGCACTTCTTCGGCGTCCCACGGCGTGGGAATGCCATCGGGAAAACGTATCGCTTCGTCGGGCTGGACACGGAGCCAAGTGTCGAGGGCGTCCACGAGCATCGTCGTCCCCGCGACCTTGCCGTCATAGGCGTAGCCTGCTATGTGTGGCGTACCGATATCGACGAGGGGCATTAGATCAGGATCAGGCGTCGGCTCGTTCTCCCACACGTCGAGGACGGCGTCACCGAGCATCTCGCGTTCGAGGGCATCACGGAGCGCTCTGTTGTCTACGACGGCCCCGCGCGCGGCATTGACGAGAAGCACCTTGCGTCCAGCTAGGCGCTCCAGCTCGCGCTCGCCAATGAGGTGATACGTCGGATGCGGCCCCGTACGCGTCAGCGGCGTGTGCAGCGTGACGATGTCCGCCTCGTCGAGAATCCGTTCAAGCGAGACGAAGGCGTGCGCCTCGCCGGTCGCTTCCGCAGCCTCAGCGAGCGGCGGATCGCAGGCAAGGACGCGGCAGCCGAGGCAGGGCAACCGCTCTGCCAATCGACCGCCGACCTGCCCACAGCCGACTACCCCGACGGTCTTGCCCGATAACGTGCCGACTAGACGGTTGCCTCCCAAGTGCGTCTCGATCAGCGCAGCGAGGACGTACTCCACTACCGACTGCGCGTTCGACCCGGGTGCGGAGGCGAACGTGATGCCCTGCGCCGCCAGCCAGTCGGTGTCCACGTGGTCCGTCCCGGCGGTAGCCGTGCCGACGAAACGGACAGGCGTGCCGGCGAGCAGTTCTTCGTTCACCGGCGTCACGCTGCGGACGAGCAGGATGTCGGTTTCGGCGAGCGTGCCGGGTAGAATCGCGGCCCCGGGGCGCACCTCGACGGTGCCATAGCGGTCGAACGCCTCGTGAAGAAACGGGATGTTGGCATCGGCGAGGAGCCGGAGGGGGCGGGTGTGTAGCGGAGCGGTCACGGGCGGCGGTGGCTGTGCAATCGGGAAGACACCTCCGTGAATGCCAGCATGCCGGAAGCGCTTCGTGCATGGTATGTGCATACCAAGAGGACGTGAAAGCGCTCCGTTTTGGCTTCACAGAAGCTCTGCACGGCCCCTCGGCCTGGCGAGCACCGCGCAAAACTGGCCGTCTGGGGCACTCGGTGTACCCATATGAGCGGTTTGCCGTAGGCCCACGAGGTCTTCATGAGGCGTGCATGCGCGTTGTGCCAACCTGAATCACTTTGGTAGGGTCTTGGCATACACAGGCCCAGACAAACAGACGGCCCCGCTGGCGTCGCCACTCCCCCGCGCTTCACAACCACGCGCACTCGGCGATGCCGGGCCCGGCCCCACCCGGCCCGGAGGCCGCTTTTTCGAACCAGCGATTCTCTGCATGAAACTGCTGACCCGCAAGCCGCTGCTCGGCTTCTACTCGTTGGCCGCACTCGGGGTGTTCCCCCTGCTCGCGGTCCTCGTGAAGCCAGCCGCCGACGCAGCGGATTCGGCGCCCCCCCCCATCCCGGTCGAGCTCTCGGCCCCGATGGTGGAACGCACGCCGACCTTCTCCCTCGACGCCGTCTCCCCGGACGTGCTGTGGCTCGCCCGCTGCATCTACTCCGAGACTAAGCGTCCCGACGAGCAGGAGCTCGTCGCCTGGGTCGTCCGCAACCGCGTGGACACCCGCTACCGCGGCCAAGACTCGTACCGCGAAGTCGTCCTCGACCCCTTCCAGTTCTCCGCCTTCAACGCCGACTCAGGCAAGCGGCGGTTCTACTCGTCGCTGACGCCGGAGAGCCGGTGGCGCGGTTGGCAGAACGCCCTCCGCATCGCGCACGAGGTCTACTGGGCCAATCAGGACGACCGCCCCTTCCACAAGCGCACGCGCCACTTCTACAGCGAGCGCTCGATGAAGGACTTCGTGAAGCCGTACTGGGTCGAGGGCTATGCCCCCATCGAACTCCCCAACCACGACATCGACCCCTGGCGCTTCCGCTTCTACAAAGGCGTGCGCTGATTCCGTCCCACCCGGCCAGACCTGAGGCGTCTCTCACCACGAGGGACGCCTCTTTTTTGGTTTGGGCTGTGGGCTTTCAGCTAGCGGCTCGCTGAGCCGTAGGACCGACCAGGGTGTCCCGTCAAGCGGAATCGACGAATAGGAGGCCGAGCTTGCCCAGGTCAAGCCGGTCGGCGTACGGGTACTCGGCGCAGATCGCGGACCAGGCACGGCGGACGGCATGGCCAGGCTCGATGTCATCGAATACGACGCAGGCACCGGGAGCGAGGTGCGGCGCGATGCGGGCGAAGTAGCGCCGTGTGGCGGCCTCATCGTGGTGCCCGTCGAGGAAGACGAGGTCGAATGGCCCGTGAGCATCGAGCACGTCGGGCAGCGCGTCGTCGAAGCGGCCGGTCACCACGGTCGTGGTTGTCGAGGCACCCTCTCCGAACGCGGCGCGGAGGTCGTGCAGGTGCGCACGCGCTGCGTCGGCAAGCGTCGGGTCGCCCTCGATGCTGACGAGCAACCCAGGCTGGCTGTCGGCTGCGTCTTCAAGTTGGTTGAGGCTGAGCGCCGCCTGGAGGTGGCCCGCTGAGACGCCGAGGTTGGTGCCGAGCTCGAGCACGCGCAGCGGCCGCAGTGCCCGCACGAGCCGGAAGAGCACGTCCCCCCACACCGGTGACGCAGCGGCGGCCCGGTAAATCTCGGCGATGCTGCGCGCGGTCGGCTTTGCCTCGGTGCCCAGCACCCGCGTGCGGGTGCCCGCTCCGAAGTCCTGCATCGCCACGGGCGTCGTGTCGGCTGCGAGCACGGTGCGTAGCCGCCCGATGGGAGCCTGCACGACCTCCTCACGGGCTGTGAGCGCCCGGCGAAGCGCTTCACGCAGCCTCGTCTTGCGCTTGGGAGCGAGCCTGCGGGACGCGCGCACGGCGAGCGCAAGCAGCGGGGGAACAACGTGGGGCTCGGCGGCCCGAATCAGCGAAAGCAAAGCAGCGAGAGCCTGGGTGCGCGACGGCGGGACTGCAAACTACTGCCAGGGCCAAGTTGGGAAGGATCAGGATGTTCAGCAATAAAAATCGTCCATATCGTTCAGTCCTAGGTTTCTGATTACCAGCACCCTATATTGGGCCATGCCGACAAAACGTTCAAATCGTCCGGAACCCCTTCCGAATGCTTTCGTTGGTCGGATTGCACTTCTAAACCAGCACCTCTCGCTTCTGACATACGCGCTGTAGACGCTCGAACGCTGAGGAATCCCGCAACCCTCGTTCGGTCCCAAGGCGTCTCCCATCTCCCAGTCGCGTCTCGGAAGCACAGATCCTCAGGGTCTGCTCTGATCGACGAAACCCGGCCGCCTCTCTCTAGGCGACCGGGTTTCGCTTTTGTGCTCGCCGGATGCTCACGTCTGGGCAGCCCTGGTTCGAGTTGGCTGCTCCTACGGGGGCGAGCATGTTCGGTCCCAACGCCTCACATATCAGGGTATCCCCCATGCCTGCTTCAGGTTCCGACGAACTTCAGTTCGATGGCATTCCTCCTTCTAGCGTTGGTCGGATCTGCGTGGAGTCTCGAGTAGAATCTATACGCCCGCCCTCCGATTCGACTGCCTGACTTTTGCACAGCCTACGCACATGTCGTCTCGACCCAATCTGCTAAAACATCCAAAACATTCTGCTTAAACCCATGTCAAGATGAGACCTCCCCGGTCTCCGTCCAACCGTTCCAGAGACGGAATGCTTGTTGGGACGAACATACCTCGACGGGACGCCACGTCCCCGCTTTCGTTTCACCCAACCCGCTCCCACTCCCATGCAGGTACAAGCCCTCGATCTCAAGTCCGCTCTCCAGGAAGCCATGAACATTGACGGCGCGCTCGGCGTCGCCATCGTGGATCTGGAGTCCGGCATCA
>JBCCRG010000031.1:0-14946 GCA_039208155.1 Bacteroidota bacterium
GCCCGCCCGGCATCGCGCGGCGCATCATCGTGATGTGGCCGTCGCCGTCGAGGTCGTCGGGCGGGTCCTCGTCGGTGAGCCCGTCGCCGTCGTTGTCGAACGGCACCTGGCCGGTGCGCGGCGTGTTGGCGGTGTTCGCTTCCTCGAAGAAGGCGTCGCGGCTGTCGGGGCTCGTCCCGGGGACGATGTAGAACGTCTTGGTGCGCAGGAGATCCTGAATCCAGGCGTTGGTGGCGTGGCTTTCGAGGAGGTACCACGCCGTGTAGAGCGCCACCTCGACGGTCTGGATCTCGTTAGCATGGATGCCCGCGTCGATGAACATGGCGGGCTTGGTGTCATGCGCGCCCGTCGCGGGGTCGGTGATGGTCATGACCCAGAGGTCGCGGCCCTCGTACGACTGCCCGATCGACTCGACCGTGGCGAGATCCGAGTAGGCCGCCTCGAGCGCCCGGAGGATGGCTGTCACGCCCGCGTGGTCGTAGTAGCGGTTCCACGCAACCTCGACTTGCGGAGTGTTCGGGGCGCCGAGGGCCTTGTAGGCAGACGGTGCCGCCTGAGGTCGCTGCGCCTGCGCGGGCAGCGCGAGGATCATGAGGAGCGCGGCGGAGAAGGGGAGAAAGAGGCGTGGCAGTAGAGTCATAGCCATCAGTAAAGAGCCTGTCATCCTGAGCGAAGCAGACGGCGGCTGCGCAGTCGAAGGATCTATGTCGCGCCTTGATGCTGAGGATTGTGGCCTGGAAGCTGGCCCGCAGATCCTTCGACTCGCTTCGCTCGCTCAGGATGACATGGGAATAAAAATCAATCGAGGTCGAGCGTGACGGTCTGCGTCCCGGCCGAGGGCGAGCCGACGGTGAACGTCACCGTGCCACGGCCTACGATCAGCATCTCGGCTTCGGCGCTGCCGCCGCCGGGGATTGGGTCGGTAAGCTGCTGCTTCGGGCGGCCCGCGGCGAGCGTCTGGCCGTCGTCGAGGTCCGTCTCGATCAGGAGCGGCTGCTGCGCCTGCACGAGGCGGCCTGCGACGGCGTGCGTTGGCAGGTCGCCGGTGTTGCGGAGGGTGAGCGTGATGCGGTGGACGCCGCGCCCGAGCGGTTCGGCGCGGGCCGTGACGTCCAGCTGCGGCAGCCGCTCGGCGAGGGCGAACAGGAGCGTCGTCGCGCCGGCGTTCACCGCCGCGACGCTGTCGGCGGGCGGCGTGGTGAGCGCGAACGGGGCGAGACCGCCAATCTCGACGGTGCGGTTCGGGAGGTCGGGGTGCTCGACCTCGGTCCAGTCGAGGACGGCGTCGGGATCGTTGGCGCGGAGGTAGGCCAGCGCGCGGCGGTCAAGGTCGTGGCGGCTGGGCGTGTTCGTGGTGTCGGTCGAGTCAGCGGGCGGGAAGACCCAGGCGGGGGCGGTGAAGCTGAATCGGCCGAGGTGGTAGTAGACCCAGCTCGGGAGGTGGCCAGGCGGCTCGTCGCCGGTGCCGGTATAGCGGGCGAGGTCGCCGAGGGCGTCCGTCGTCGCCTCGTGGGCGAGCGAATCGGGGGCGAAGCGGCGGCCGATGCGCGGCGGGCCCTTTATCTCCGCGAAGTAGTGGATGTTGTCCACCCGCGAGAAGGTGTAGACCGCGACGATGTTGGGGTGCGCGAAGACGAAGTCGGCGAGCGCGCGGAGCGCCGGGGCCTCCATCGGGTGGCGGCCGTGCTTATCGGTGTAGGGCTCGTGGTTGTAGGTCGTGTTGCGCGCGAGCCACGTGCCACCCGCGCCGTCCTCGTTGATGTGGTGCGGGTCGCCCATGCCGTCGCCGTCGTTGTCGCGGCCCTCGGGGCGGAGGAGCCAACGGCCTACGTCGCCGGTGGCGTCGTCCACCTCGCGCAGCAGGAGCGGCTCGGCGTCCTCATCGTCCGGGTCGGCGAAGATCCCGGCGGGGTGCTCCACGCGCATCCAGCGGAGCACGCCGTCGCCGTCGAGGTCGTCGGGGCCGTCTTCGTCGGTGAGCCCATCGCGGTCGGCGTCGTCGGGGGCGTCGTTGCCCGGCAGGCCGTCGGCGCGGGCGTGGGCATCGAGCGCAAGCGCAGGGACGACGTAGACCGTCGCTCGGTCGAGGAGCGCGCGGACGGAGTCGGCCTCGCTCTCGACGAGGAACCGGGCGAAGGCGCGGGCCGCGTCGGCGCTCGCGCGGTCGTCGTGCTCCACGCCGCCCAGGACGAGCAGCGCGGGCATCTCGTCACGGTCGCCTGCGCCAATCGCTATGGCGTCGAGGGCACGGCCTCCAGCGGTCGTGCCGAGCGTGAAGGCTTCGGCGCGGTCAGACGCCTGCGAGGCCACATCCGCGAGCGACTGCGCGTGCGTGGTGAGCGGGAGCGCCCCAATCGTGAGCGGGGCGAGGAGCGCGAGGAAAGCGAAGCGCATGAGTCAGGCGAGGGCGAAGTGAGGCTGCAAGATCGGAAGAGCAGACGGGTCGCGTCACGCACAGCATCGCCGTCGCGGTCTTCCTTGTGTTGCGCCGAGCAGGGTACGGATTTCCTGACGGTTGCGGCCGATTTCACGGTCGCATTGTTCTCGGCCCCGCTAGCTTGGAATGTTCCCCACTCCACCATCCTGGTTTCTCCTATGCGCGCCTACCTCACCGAATTCATCGGCACCTTCTTCCTCGTTCTCACCATCGGCCTGACCGTGCTCGGCGGTACGCAATTCGCGCCACTTGCCATCGGCAGCGTGCTGATGGTGATGGTCTACATGGGCGGCCACGTCTCGGGGGCCCACTACAACCCCGCCGTCACGCTCGGCCTCTTCCTGGCGGGCAAGGTGCCAGCTAAGGACCTCGCCCCCTACATGATCGCGCAGATCGCCGGCGCGTTCGTGGCGGCGTTCGTCGTGAGCATCATCCTTGGCACCACCCTCAAAGTTGCCCCAGGGACGGAGACCTCACTGGCTGGCTTCTTCTTGATGGAGTTCCTCTTCACGTTCGCGCTGATGCTGGTCATCTTCAACGTGGCGGCGTCGAAGGGCACCGAGGGCAACAGCTACTTCGGCCTCGCTATCGGCTTCACCGTGCTCGTGGGCGCGTTCGCGGCGGGGCCGATCTCGGGCGGCGCGTTCAACCCAGCCGTCGCCATCGGTCCGATCCTGGTGGACGCCATCGCAGGCGACGGCTCGACGCTCGGCGGTCTGTGGGTCTATCTCGTGGCGACGTTCCTCGGGGCCGCCGCCGCCGTGCCGGTCTTCAAGATGCAGGAGGCCACGTACGACTAAAGCTGCTCCGTTGCCTTGTCGGCGCATCGGGCGATACCGGGAGCTGTGCACGCCCCAGTATCGCCCGGTGTGCGTTTGTGGGGCCGTCGTCTGCTCTTGGTGCTACGGCGCATGCAGAACGCGAGGCACGTGAAGGGCAACATCCCAGCGGCGGCCCCGTAGGGCGCGGCATCCTCTTGCTACGCCTTGCCCATGCTCTCGCACTACCTCAAGACGAGCCTCCGCGCGTTTCGTCGCACCAAGACCCACACGCTCGTCAACCTGCTCGGCCTCACGCTCGGGCTGCTCTGCGCGACGCTCATCTTCCAGAAGCTCCGCTACGAGGCGAGCTTCGACCAGCATCACCCGAACGCTGAGCGGACGTTCCGAATCGTCCATCAGAACATCGAGTTCGGCAACACGAGCCACCAGCGCGGCATCCCCTATCCGTTCGCAGAGGCGTTCCGCGAGGAGATCCCGGAGGCCGACCTCGTGGTGCTGATCGACCGCAACTTCGGACGGCCCGTGATTGCCGTCGAGCAGGAGAACGGGGAGGTGGCGCGCTTTCGCGAGCAGGGGACTATGGCTGTCGTGCAGCCCGGCTTCTTCGACCTCTTCGCCTACGATTGGCTTGCGGGCGACCGCACGACCGCACTCGACGGTCCCTACACGATCGTGCTCTCGGAGACGCTCGTGGCGAAGTACTTCGGCGACGACGCCGTGCCCGCCGACGTGCTGGGCCGTCTCGTCACCTTCGACAACGCCTTCGATCTCAGGGTGACCGGCGTCGTGACCGACCCCATCGAGACGAGCTCGCTGCCCATGGAGGGTCTCATCTCGGCCAACCTCGGCGAGGAGCACACGCGCATCAACGACAACTGGGGCAGCGTCTCGTCGGGCGTGCAGACCTATGTGCGCCTCCCCGAGGGCGTCGACCCCGAGACGGTGAACGCCAAGCTCGTCGACTTCGTGGACCGCCACTTCGACGACGAGTCGTCCGAGTTGACGTACTTCCTCCAGCCGCTCACGGCGATGCACTTCGACGACCGCTTCGGGAGTGAGTACGGCGGCATCATCACGCCCGGCGAGATGTACACGCTCGGGCTGATCGGCCTCTTGCTGCTGCTCACGGCGTGCATCAACTTCGTCAACCTCAACACGACACTCGTCTTCCGGCGGGCGAAGGAGGTCGGCGTGCGCAAGGCGCTCGGCGGCACGCCGCGCGAGATCCGGGGCTACTTCATGACGGAGACAGCGTTCCTGACCGCCGTCGCCCTCGTGCTGGCGCTGCTGCTGGCCAACCCCGTGCGCCTCCTCATCCGCGACTTCTTCGGCGAGAGCGTGGTCGTCAACCCGTTCACCGACCCGGTGCTCCTGGCGTTCGTGCTCGGCGCGGGCGCGCTCCTCACGCTCGCCTCGGGCCTCTACCCAGCCTGGCTGATGAGTCGGCTGCGCGCGAGCGAGGTCGTCAAGGGCCAGGTCAACGCGCCCGGCGGGTTCCTCTCGGTACGCCGGGGCCTGGTGGTGGTGCAGTTCGCCATCTCGCAGATCCTCATCATCGGGACGCTCGCGGCGGTCTACCAGACGCAGTACCTCCGCTCCGCGCCGCTCGGCTACGATACGAGCGCCGTCATCGAGTTCGAGGTGCCGGACAACACGGTGGACCTCGCCACGCTCGCCACCCGCCTCGAAGCGCACAGCGCCATCGAGCAAGTCACGTTCTCCAACTCGGGCGCGACGTCCGGCAGCACGTGGGCGGGCAACTTCCACTACGAGAAAGACACCACGCGCATCGAGAACAACGCGCAGATCAAGCTCGTCGAGGAGGACTACCTCAAGACCTACAGGATGCCCCTCGTGGCTGGGCGCGACTTCGTGCGCGGCGACAGCTCCAGCATCATCATCAACGAGGCCCTCGCGGAGTTGATGGGCTACGAAAACCCCGCCGAAGCGCTCGACACGCCGCTGGACATGTGGAACTGGGAGGGCGTGGTGACGGGCGTCGTGCGCGACTTCAACACCAACTCGCTCCACCAGGAGATCAGCCCGACTGTGATCGCGGTCGCCCCGGACTACGCCTACGTGGGCGCAGCACGCATCCAGATGAACCAGCGCGTCGAGGCGCTGGAGGTCCTCGAAGCCGCGTGGGGCGACACCTTCCCGGCGTTCGTCTACAGCTACGAGTTCCTGGACGACACCATCGCGGAGTTCTACGAGGGCGAGGAGGCGTTTCAGCGCATCATCAACGCGTTTGCGCTCGTCGCCATCCTCATCGGGTGCATCGGGCTCTTCGGGCTCGTGAGCTACACGACGGCGCGGCGGGCGAAGGAGGTCGGCGTGCGCAAGGTGCTCGGCGCGAGCACGGGACACATCGTGGCGCGGTTCACCCGCGAGTTCGTGGTGCTGGTGCTGCTCGGCTTCGCCGTGGCCTCCCCCCTTGCATTCCTCATGCTCCGGGCCTGGCTCGCTGACTTCGCCTACCGCATCGACCTCGGGCCAGGGCTCTTCGCGCTCGGCCTGGGTGCTTCGCTAGCCCTGGCGCTGGCGACGGTGGGCGTGCGCACCTACCGCGCTGCCTCGGCCGATCCGGCGCGGGTGCTGCGTGCGGAGTAGGACCCGCAGCTCCGGCACAGCCCACGCTGACGACGCGCCGCATGGGGCATGTCGAAAAGGATGGGCGTTAGCCAGTGCACTCGCGCGAGCCGACCGCTATTTTTACGCTCGTCGCTGGCTCGCCCATACCCCTCACCCATGCCTGCGCGTCGTCCCCCTCTCCCTCGCTTCGTCTGCCTGGGGCTCTGGAGCCTCCTGGCTGCGCTAGGGCTCAGCGCGACCGTGCCGGTGGCGGCACAGGCGTTCCAACGCTACGGCGTCGAGGATGGCCTTCCCAACGTCGCAGTGACGGGGGTGATCGAGGACGCCAACGGGTTCCTCTGGGTCAGCACGATCAACGGGCTCTGCCGCTTCGACGGCGTGACGTTCGATTGTCGCCTGCACGATCCCGACGATCCTACCTCTCCAGCTACCGACTACATCTGGGGCAACCCGTACCTCGTCGACGCGACCGGGACGCTCTGGGCGGGGACGCCGCACGGGGTCCAGCGCTATGACCCCACCACAGGAGCATTCGTCCACGATGCCTACCGGGCCGAAGCCTCGGAGTCATCCCTCCTCGAAGCTGCACCGGATGGCCGGCTCTGGATCGGTCACGAGTTCGGGCTCGACCTGTACGACCCCGAGCAGGGTGTCGTGCGGACATATACCCAGGACGACGGGCTCTTGCACCGTGCGCCCGCGACACTAGAAGGGGACCCGGAAACCCGGGCTCTCTGGGTCGGGACGGGAACGGGTTTCCAGCGCATCGTGGCCGGGGAGATCGTACAGACGGTGGAGACGAAAAAATCGGTGCTTGCACTTCACGTCCGCCGCGATGGCTCCCTGCTCGTGGGCACGTTCGGAGACGGCCTCCATCTGCTCCCGCCGGATGGCTCCCTCCAGCGTGTGACGATCCCCCCGGAGACATTTCACGTGACGAGCATCGCCGAAGCCGAGGACGGTACCCTATGGGTCGGAACCTGGGAGGGCGGGCTGCTCCAGCTAGACGGAACGACGCTCAGCCTGCTCGACCATATCCTGGCCTCGCCGGCCGATGCCTACGGCCTGCCGAGCAGCAAGGTGGCGGGCATCTTTACGGATGCGAGCGGCATCCTCTGGGTAGCAACCTGGAACGGACTCGTGCGCCTGCTCGACCCGTCCCCGTTTGTCACCGCGCCGGCCCCGACCGACATCGCACCTATGGTTACCGCTCTCGAAGGGGCACCCAATGGGTCGCTGTGGATTGGAACAGCCGAAGGGTTCTACTCGCTCGACCAGATGGGTGCTACCGAGGGAGCATATCCCTCAGCCCGCCCCTGGACTCCGAGCGACGTGGAGGTAGACGGGACCGTCCGCGCCTTCGCTCCCGACTTGGAGGGCGGCGTGTGGGTTGGCCTCGAAACGGGAGGCGTAGGGTACTTCAGCCGAGAACGCACGTGGACGCCACTCGACAGCACCCTCCTCCCTACCAGCCCTACGGTCTTTGGGCTGTTGCTCGACCGCCGCGACCGCCTGTGGGTCACTACGTCCGGCAGCGGCGTGTGCGTGGTCGCCGCCGATCGGGAAACGTCGCAGTGTTTCACTACGGAGAACCCCGCGCCAGAGACGCTGCCTACCAACCAAACGTACGCGCTTGAGGAGTTGCCCGACGGGAGCGTGTTGGTCGGCACTCTTGGGGAGGGGGTGCTCCGCCTACCTCCCGACCTCACTCGCGTCGAGCCCTATGGCCGGGACGACACGGAGGACGGGCGAGCGCTGACGCTGGCGCGCGTCGCGACCCTGGAGACGACGCCTGACGGCACGCTCTGGGTAGGGGCGCTCGACGGCCTCTATCGCGTGACTCCTGAAGAGGACGTGCAGCGCTTCGGTGAAGGCGACGGGATGCCCCACCGGACCGTCAACTGCATCCAGCGGGACGCACGAGGCATGCTGTGGATGAACACCGGCGCAGGGCTGTCTATGCTGGACCCGACTGAGGGTCGGTTTGCGCGCTTCAGCACGACCGATATGCTCCCGGCACTCTCCCATTACTTCGGGACATGCAGTCCGTATGCGGACGCGCTGTGGGTAGGCGGACAGGCCGGCGTCGCGGGGTTTGTGCCCGAGCGGGTTCGCACGACAGGGCCTCCGCCAACCGTGCTGATCACCTCCGTCGAGGTCGATGGCGAGGTGCGAGCGCGGACGGCTGTCGAGACGCCTTCGGTGCGCATTCCCGCTTCGGCTCAGCAGGTCACCGTCGCGTTTTCGGGCATCGACCACCACCGTCCCGAAGGCCTGCGCTACGCCTACCGCCTCGATGGGGGCGTCGATGCCTGGACCGAGGTCGGAGATGACCGCACGGTGACGTTCTCGAAGCTGCGACCGGGCCGCTACACGTTCCGCGTGCGGGCGACCAGCAGCCTCGGTATAGTCGGGGTGCAGGAGGCGAGCGTCCCGTTTACGGTGCTCGCCCCCATCTGGCTACGGCCCTGGTTCCTCGCGCTCCTGCTCGTGCTTCTGGTGTTCGGAGCCTGGGCGGCCCACCGCTATCACCTCGCACGCCAGTTGGAGGTAGAGCGCACCCGGCTCCGCATCGCGCAGGACCTGCACGACGACATCAACAGCCAGGTGGCAGCACTCGGGATCCAGATGCACGC
This sequence comes from Bacteroidota bacterium, assembly GCA_039208155.1. Classification (GTDB taxonomy): domain Bacteria; phylum Bacteroidota; class Rhodothermia; order Rhodothermales; family Rubricoccaceae; genus JBCBEX01. The sequence continues at coordinate 8,448 of JBCCRG010000031.1, forward strand.
CATCGAGGGCCTGGTGGAGACCCGCCCGCCTGACGCCGTCCAGGCGCTGCTGTCGCGCTGCCAGGAGCACATCCAGGCCCTCTCCACCGCCGTGCGTGATTTGGTCTGGGTCATCGGCACCGAGCGCGACCGGCTCTCTGACCTCATACGCCGCGTCGAGGAGGTCGCCTACGCGCTGCTCCCGGGCGTGAACGTGACCGTCACGGTGGAGGGGGACCGGATGGTAGCGCTCGGAATGCAGGCCCGCAAGCACCTTCTGTTTTTCTGCAAGGAGGTCCTACACAACGCCGCCAAGCACGCTGAGGCGAGCCGTGTCCAGGTGCACGCCGCCCTCGACGCCAACGCCCTGGTGCTCACGCTGGCCGACGACGGACGCGGCTTCCCGGACGGCTTCGCGTACGGTGCGCCCACTACGGCAGCGACCAATCCCCTGCTTGCGCAAGGCGACGGCGTACCGGACCGGAGCGGTTATGGGCTGCGCAGCCTCCACAGCCGGGCTGCCACGCTCGGCGGTCACCTCCAAACCCACAGTGCCCCAGGCGCGGGCGTCGAGTACGTCCTGACCGTACCGCGCCACCGGCTCACCGAGCGCGAGACCACGCCTACCTGACGGTGGTTTTCTGACGCAGCCTGGCTGGCAGTGACCGCTAGTTTGGCGCGGTCGCGGGATGGCACAGAGACGGTTACGTACCATATCTATGTACTTTTCTCGTCATCCTTGCCGCTCACGCCTACGCCCGTGCCCGTACTGCCTGCGCCTGTTGCCTCCATGTCTGCCGACTGGAGACCATCCTCCCGCTCCGAGTCGTCTCGCTCCGAACGACCTCACGCTGCGCCCGTGAGAATCTGGCTCGTGGAGGACGAGCCGCGCTTCCAGTCGGCCTTCGCCCTGTTGGTCGAGGGGGCCTCCGATCTCCAGCTTGAACGCACCTTCGACGACTTCTCGCCTATCCGGGAAGCGCTAGACGAAGGCTACGCGGGACCCTTTCCCCACCTGATCGTGCTGGACATCCGCCTTCCTGGCGAGAGCGGCATCGCGGCAGCACGGCAGCTACGGGCGGCAGCACCCGACACGGAGATCCTGATGCTCACCACGGAGGACGATCCCGCCACCTTCTTCGAGGCGCTCCGGTCAGGCGCGACGGGCTACGTGGTGAAAGGCGGCTCTCCTGCGCAGTTGCTCCGCTCCATCCGGCAGACCGCCGAGGGCGTGGCAGACTATTCGCCAGGCGTCGCTCGCCACATTAGCACCTACTTCGCCGCGCCGCGTCCCTCGCCGCTGACCGAGCGCGAGACCGAGGTGCTGCACGCCCTCGCGCGGGGCCTCTCGAAGCGCGCCATCGCGGAGGAGTTGTGCCTGAGCCCACACACCGTCGACTCGCACATGCGGCACATCTACGAGAAGCTCCAGGTCTCGTCAGGCGTTCGGGCTGTGCTGAAGGCCGTGCGGATGGGCCTCATCGACCCCGACACGCTCGACGACGACGACTAAGTCCTTAGACAAGCTCATAGTGAGGGGTAGAGCCGACGCAGCTTCACCCGCGCATCCGCCGTCGTGAACTGCCACGCCACCGTCGCTCCCTCCGCATTGCGGGCACTCACCCACGCCTCTACCTCCGTGCGCAGCGCGGCCAGAGACCCCAGCCGACGGTGTCCTAGACACTGCCGCACCAGCGCCGAGAACTCGCACTCCACCACGTTCAACCACGACCCGTGTACCGGCGTGTGCACGAACTCTACGCGCTTGGCCAACGCCCGCGCCTCCGCCGCCGGGTAGCGCTCGTAGAAGGCCGCCTCGGTGTGCGTGTTCAGGTTGTCGCACACGATGCGCACTACTTCCGCGGCGGGATACACTTCAGTGCAAAGTTCGTGCACCACCTCCGCGAACTCCAACCGTCGGCGCTGGGGCCGCACCCAAGCGCGACGCCAACCCCCGCCCACCTCGGCAGGGCGCAGCGGCTCGAAGGCCAGGAACGTGCAGCAGAGCCCGCCCCGGACATACTCGTGGTCCTGGCGGGTCTCATTCCCGGGGCGCATCGGTAGCACGTCGCGCCCCTCGCCTACGAGTGCGCAGGGCCTCTCATCGAGACAGACCACCGGACGGGCTGGGTCGTAGGGCTCCGCGTAGAGGTCGAGCACCCGCTCCATCGCCGCCACGAAGGCCGCGTTCTTCTCGGGCGGGATCACCCAGGCTTTGACGCGGTGAGGCCGGAGCCTGTTTTTTTGAGCGTCTGGCGCACCGTCTCGCGGCTGACGGGCTCCTCAAGCCAGCCCTCCTCGACGCCAAGGGCAACGTAGCGGTCGGCAAGCAAGCGCACGGTCCAGCGTGCGCGGCCTGCGGGGGGCTCGGAGCAGGCAAGCGCGATGAGATGGGCCTCGGCGACGCCGTCGATCTTGGGCGGGCGTCCCGGTCCGCCTTTGCGGGCGCGGATGGCCTCGTGGATGCCCTCGGCGACGAAGCGTTTGCGAGTGCGCGCGACCGTGGCGGGGCGGCAGCCGAGCGCGTCGGCGATCTTCTCGTCCGGCCAAGCAGGCCCGTGGTCGGAGGCGTCGGCGAGCAGCAGGGTGCGTGCGTGCTGGATGGTGCGTGCGTGGGAGCGTCCGGTACGGGTGAGGGCGTCGAGGTGGTCGCGTTGCTCGTTGGAGAGACGGACGAGGATCTTGGTGGGCATGATGCAGGCGTAGCTGGTGAACTACAACCTAGCAATAGTGCCTTGCCAGAGGACTAAGTCCGGACGTCCAGACGCCGACGTCTAGCCGCGCACCTCGCGCCGCCAGCCATCGGCTAGGTCGAGCAGCGTCCTCCCCTCGGCGATGCGTTGCCCGACATGGTCCTCGCGGACGGCCTGCACGAGCGCTGCGGCAACGGTCGCTGCATGAACTGGACGGGCGCGCGCGCTGAGCAGGGGCCGGACGAGTTGCATCGCACCCTGGGCTAACCGCTCTCCCAACCGAAACGCGTCGCGGTCGCCGAGCAGAAGCGACGGGCGGAGCAACGTCAGACTCTCGAACCCGACACCACGCAGCAGCGCCTCTGTCTCGCCCTTGGAACGGAGGTAGAACGTACGCGCGTCCTCCGCAGCGCCGACAGAGCTGACGTAGGCGAAGCGCGTCGCGCCCTGGGCATGCGCTACCCGAGCGAGCACCACGGGGATATCGCGGTCGATCTCCAGGAACCGTGCCTGCGACCCGGCCTGCTTGATCGTCGTGCCGAGCGCGCAGAGGACGTGGTCGGCGCGGAGGGACTCGGCGTGCTCCTCCAGCCGCTCGAAGTCAACGCGGACCTGGGTGACGTTCGGGTGCTGGACGAGGAGGCCGAAGCGATCATCTCCCGCTAGGTCGCGGCGCGTCGGGATGACGATGCGCGTGTAGTCAGGCGTACCGAGGAGCAAGTCGAGCGCGTGCCGCCCGACGAGGCCGGATGCGCCCGCAAGGAGAATGGTCATGGCGTCACGGTGGTTGGTGCCAGCGGGTGCGGCACGTCGGGCATCGTGAGCCCATCCGTGGCGATGAGCCAGTCGGCGATGGCATCAGCGGCACGAGGCACATCGTCGTCGGAGACATCAACCTCGAACACCGGAAGCGAGGACGCCGCTGCGAGATCGCGCAGCACCGCTTGGTCGCGGATGAACGGCTCAAGGTCGTCGTACTGCGACGGGTTACCGGACACCTTTAGCCGCTCGGCGCGCGCCGCCTCGAACGAGTCGGGGTGCCGCGTGCAGAGGATGATCCGGAAGTTGAGCGGGCGCAGCCGGTCTTCAAGCCAGCCGAAATCGTAGGTCGTACCGTGCAGTTGCCGCTGGACGAGTTGCGTCGAGAGGTGGAAGCGGTCGATGATCCATGAGTAGAACCGCTGCAACTCGATCAGGTGTGCCCACGCGCGGTAGGTCTCCATCGCCAACGTCTCTTCCTCGGGTGCAAAGTTGATAAGCCCGCGTCCCCACGGGTGGTTGGTGAACGCACACCATTCGCCGGAGACGAGCGGCGAGTGGTACTCATACTTCCGCGGCCCGACCACGCGCGGGTGCCGGTTGAGCGCGAAGGCGAGGTCGGTCTTGTGCGTCAGCCTCGTGCCTTCGAGGATGAGGTGGGGGCACAGCTTGGGCATCGGCTAGGCGTCGTCCTCTTTTGTGAGCAGGCCCTGCTTCTTGAAGTAAATCATCGTTGTGTCGAGTGTGCCGTGGCGCATGCGCTGCTTGACCTCGTGGACGCTCATCCCGTCGTTGAGCCAGATCAGCGCCGCGGTGTGCGTGAGCGAGTGCGGCGTGATGCCCGGCTTCTTGAGCTCGGCGGCCTTGAGGTGCTGGTTGATGCGGCTGCGCACCGAGCGCGTGTTGAGACGCTCGCCGTCCGAGCGGTGGCCGTGGCTGACGAAGAGCGGGTCGGCCGGGCGGATGCGTCCGCGCGCGTCGAGGTAGAGCCGGATCGCATCCATCACGGGCGGGTCGATGGGTACCTCCTGGTCCTTCTCGGAGCGCCCCTTGCCCTGCACGCGGAGCGTCCAGCCCATGAGCGTCTGCTCCAGGTCTTCGAGGTCCGCGCGTACGATCTCGATCTCGGCGAGCCCCGCGTAGAGCATCAGCATCATGATCGCGTGGTCGCGCTTGCCGATGGGCGTCTCCGTCTCGACGGTGCTGAGGAGATGGCGCACCTGCTCGACGGTGAGCACCTTGCGCGAGTGGTCCGTCGGGCGGCGGTTGCCCTTGACCGCCTTCGCCGGGTTCTCGCTCAGCTCGCCGCGCTCGACGAGGTACTGGCACAGCCGCCGCAGCGCGGTGAGGTACGTCGAGACGCTGACCTGGCTCAGCTCGCGCTCTTGCATGAGGTAGGTCTTGTAGCCCTCCACGTCGGTCGTGCGGAAGCGGAAGCGCTCCATGACGGGACGCTGCTGCAGGACCGCGAAGTAGCGCTCGAACTCGTTGAGCGACCGGCGGTACGTGCCGATGGTCTCCTTGCTCTTACCCGCGAGGTATTCCGTCACGAAGCCGTCGAGGCGCGCTTCGAGGTCAGCGAGCGAGAGGGCGAGCCCAGGCAGGGCAGAGGCAGCGTCGGACATGCGCAGCGAGGCAAGAGTGGATAACGGTCATCCGACGCCAATCTAGCCGGATGGGATCCCGCGCGCAAGCAATCGACTGTGCAAGAGCGTGTAGGGTCTCGCAACCATTCGCACCAGTGAAGGCACCGACAGCCCGCGACTGAAGTGCTCTCTGGTAAAGTCAAGTCTCAGCGGGCGATAGCTGGCAGAACTTCGTGCCGTCGAAGGCCGCGTCGTGCTTGAGCATCCCGTAGAGCGCGTGCAACAGCTTCCGCATCACCGCCACCACGGCGACCTTCTTCGGCTTCCCCCGCTCCACTAGACGCCCGTAGAAGGCCGCCACGGCTGGCTCGCACCGCGACGCCACCAGCGCCGGCATGTAGAGCGCCCGCCGCAGGTGCGCGTTGCCCTCCTTCGAGATGCGAGGGCGCGCCTCGACGCTACGCCCGGAGCGGTGCTGCCGCACGTCGAGCCCCGCGTAGGCCACCCACTCCCGAACGCTCATCCCACCGGGAAGGCAGAGCAACTCGCCTAGCAGCAGCACCGCGCTCTTGGCTGCGATGCCACGCACCGAGGTAGCGTGGGCATAGGCCGAGGCCAGGCTCGCCTGCGCCTCTATGAGCGCGACGGCTTGCTCCAAGAGCCGCTCGGCGCGCCGGGCTAGGTGCCGCAGGTTCACCTCGATGTCGTTGATCACGAGCGCACTCGTGGTCTGGGTTCTCCGGGCGGCATGGAGGCGTAGGCGCTCACGGGCTTGCTCCGCCGAGAGGTCGGCGATTCGCCGGGCCAGTTGCCGTAGGTGAGCCGCCGCGGTCGCGGGAGGCTGCCAGGGCGCAAACGGCATGCGCCGCGCGTAGTCGCAGAGCACCGCCGCGTCGATGGCATCGGTCTTGGAGCGATGCATATGAGCACGGCGGTAGTCCTTGGCCGCGCGGGGGTTGAGCACCATCACGGCGATGCCGTCGGCCTCGTGGAGCGCCAGCGCGAGATCGAGGCTGTAGACGCCACTCGCCTCGGTGACGGCGCGAACCGGGAGCCCGACCTCGGTGAGCCAGGCGACGAGGGCAGCATGGCCCTGGGCGTCGTTGGAGAAGCGCCGGGGCTGCAGGGGCTCCTCGTGATGCTGCCGGGTGGCATCGAGCCAGTCGGCGCTGACATCGATACCGACGTAGACGTTGTGCATGAGTCTGTGGGACCGTATGCTGAGAGGACAACGAGTCCGGCTCTCCGCCTGGCGTGACGCGGTCTGCGGACATTGCGAATACGGGCTCACCGAGCGTGGGTGCGCTCTGGGGCCGGAAGTGCTCCTCAGCATCGACGGCGTCAGGCGGGGGCTGACTTCAGACGCAGGCTCACGGGTGCCGCGCGAGAGCACAGCGGGGTGGCCTCATACCAATCCAGCCTCACCGGAGCAGGGTGGGAGCGGAGGCTCCGTTCCCTGACGCCCTCTAGATACAATACCAA